>NZ_JAVDQG010000008.1 GCF_031454155.1 Desmospora profundinema | reverse complement strand
GATCCGGTCCCACTGTTCTGGCGTTAAGTCATGTCGTGTACTCATCATATTCACATCTTAACATCTATCGAAATATTTTTGAAATAGGTTCTAAATAATAGAAATGATATTTTTGTATAAAATATGATTTCCTATTTTTCTGTGTAATTGAAAGTATAGATTTATCCTTGTCGAATGATCTCCCCAAATGCATTCGGTAACGACTTCTGGAATTGCTCAATCAATTCTACTCCAAAGATACAGACCGATTGTTCCCAAGGATGTCCAAGATAACCCCACTTGAAATTTTTTTCAAGGAAGAGGTAATAGTCCCCTTCTGGAAAGAAACGGTTTACCCATGATATCTGTAGAAATGGATTGAAATGATAGCAATTATGTTCCCAATCCAAAGAATAAAGATATTCCTCAGGAATTGTACATGTTTGTAGAGCGATGAGACTTTTCTTGGTTAAATCTTCATTTAGTTCGTAATATGTATCTTGGCATTTATCTTTTTCTTTCGATAACCGACGAATGAGTCGATCTCTTAATTCACTTTCTTCTCTGAGGGCTTTAGGTAAGACTAAGGTGGTGTGTTGCATCTCTTGTTCTACGAGAAGCGCCTTAATTACAAATTGTGCATGGTTTTCAGTTAGAATCCTTTGCTTTGGCCATACACTTCGAAGTACATCCATTGTTTTATTGAGAGCTTCCCACATTTTAGAGATATCATAAGTGATGTAGGGACTCGGCGGTATAAAACTAGGCCAATCATTCTTGAGTACACTCGGTTTAAATTGGAACTCATCATAAAATCGATTCCAAACCTTATCATATTCCTCATCTGTAAATGGAATCCAGTTTTGCTGTGGATTGATCATAAGTCAACCTTTCTTTGAGAGATATCGATTTAATTGAGAAAGGATGGGGGAAACATTTTTACTCAATATACCCCTTGGTTATATTACAGAAACTATAGATTAACGGTGTTAAAGCCCGGAAGTCCTCCGAGCTTAGCCGACTCAATAGCTTATGATTATCTTCCAAGCGCTTGAGCCGGGGGTAAGCGGTGCGTTCGATGGAGGCCAACGTCCATTTCCCACTCATGCATTTCGTCTGTAATTATTGCCATGCAATTTTTTCGACTTCGGCTTGGGGGTCGGAACGAGTCGCCTGAACGTAAATCATCGTCGATTATCCCTCGCCCACACACCAACCAAATCACCTGGTACCATCTCTCCTCCGACTGACACCAACCTTAACTGAGGCAATTCTGACTGATCCAGGTGCCGCATCAAAGTCAGAGGCAATTCAGCGATAGTAATACCTTGTGTCTGCATCAAAGTGGTAAGATCCGCCGATGAACGTCTGTCCAAAGAGCTCGCAATAACTAAGGGAACACCTGCGATCAAACTCGTAAATACTTCAAAAACTGATACATCAAAACTTAGCGAGGAAAATTGTAAATTACGGTCTGCATCTGTGATTTCAAATTCTTCAGAGGGTCAGTGTGGCCACCCGTCCTTGGCTACTACCATGATCTATTTTACCATAGCAATTCTTGGACAGGAACAATGAAAAAAGCCTTCCATCGGAGAATCTGTAGGAATGATGATCAGGTATAGAGAGAGGAAAGATGCATATCTGGAGTGGGGAAGTGCCTGGAACTACATTGTTGAAAAACCGGAATTCCCTGAATTAAAGTCAGAATAGCCTTGGGATGGATCATGTGGCGTTCTTTATTGCAGAAGAACAGTTCGAAAAAGCGGTGAATGTCCTGAGAGAAGCCAAAGCAGCCATCGTGCGACCGGTGAAGCGCGGAACAGGCTGGACAGTGAATTTTCTGGACCCGAATGGCATTCAGTTTGAACTCCATACGTCAAAATTAGATGATAGGATGAATGTCTGGCAATAAAATAACGAAATTTCAATAGAAACGTCTCTGACGACAAAAGAACCGAGATCAGATTAGAGCCGCAACTCGCTCATTTACTGAAAACGATTCCCTTGTCATATCAATAGTTTTGTGAAAATAAAAGCAGCATATAGAAGAAATTCCACGCTTATTAATCAAGATGTGATTCTATTAGCTGTGTGGCAATGGTTTTAAGTTCGGATGTAGGCCCGGTAAAACCGTATACTGGAATGGATGCCATAGCCCCATTGATAAGCAGCATCAATTGATCGGTTAGTCTATCATCTTCGGCGCCTGCCTGTTTGCTTAAACGGGCCAACCGTTTTCGCAAAGCACGATTATATTCGATAGCGATCAGATGAACAGGATGATTTTCTTCTGAAAATTCGGCAAGGGCGTTTAAAAAAGCACACCCGCGATGATGCTCAGGCTCCAATATCTCAATGGTAGCATCGATGAACGCTAACAGCTGCTCTTTTGGTGAACCGTTATGGTTTGCCAATACTTTGTCGAACGTTTCCCAATTGATTTGATCATGCTCTTCCAGGTAAGCAATGATTAAAGACTCTTTCGTTGGGAAATGACGATACAATGTCGTCTTGGCCACGCCAGATTTTTCAACAATTGTATCGATGCCGACTGAACGAATCCCTTGACGGTAAAATAAATCGCAAGCGACTTCCAGTACTCGTTGACGTGCTGATGATGCTGCTATACTACTCACCTGCCGATAAAATTTGTTTACATGTAAGTATGATATCACTTGTCCCACTTAAGCATCAATCTGAGAAATCCCGCCATCCACTGGCAGTTCCACCCCTGTACTAAAGGTAGCATCAAAAGCAAGAAACAAAGCGGCTCTCGCAACCTCATCTGCCGTTCCGTGACGTTTCATTGGTGTTGCCTCGTCTCCAGCCATCACAAGAGCTGCCCGTTCTTCTTGCGTGGCACCGGCAACCCCCATCGTTGGAGTTGTGATAAAACCGGGGGCAACCGCATTTACTCTAATATTTCTTGGCAAGAGCTCAGCCGCAAACCCTTGCGCAAACGAGCGGAGGGCGGCTTTGGTACCGCAATACACGCTCATGGTAGGTGTTGCAGTAGCCGGAGTAACCGTAGTGAATACGAATGAACCACCATCTTGCACTAAAGGAGCCAAGCGCTGTACGGTGAAAAACGCTCCCTTGGTGTTGGTGTTAAATTGCCGGTCATAGGAAGCCTCGGTTACCTGATCGAAGGGTTCAAGCTCCGCAATGCCCACGTTAATGAATACAGCGTCAATTTTGCCCAACTTGTCTTCAACGTATTTTCCCAGCTTTTGAATATCCTCCATATTGGATGCGTCCGATTGAACGACATGCGCCTTTGTCCCCAGCTTGCTTCGAACGGATGCAATATTTTTTTCATTTTTTCCAGTGAGCAATACTTCGGCGCCGCCATCGATTAGCGATTCAACAATGGCCAGCCCCATGCCATGTGTTCCACCGGTGACAACCGCTTTTTTGCCAGCATAAATATTTAGAGTTGTATTCATATTATTCCTCCTGGATTAACATAGGGATGAGTCCCTTCATCCAAAACGATACAATACTGTATTGTATCGTGTCAAGATGAACTTTAGATGTTTTCCAAACTTAACAACATCAAATATTTGCAAAAAATACTTCATAATGAAATATTCGTCTGATGTAATGACATATGGTAGTTAAAAGGGAAGTACCAACGTTCGGGGGAGAAATTAACCAATTGCTACCCTATATTTTTTCGGAAGAGGCAGAACCGTGGCGTTGCGGTGGATCCGATCCAACGTTGCAGGAAAGGTCCGATTTTCAGCACAGCGACATCGTCGTCGCTCGACCCGAGTCACGACGGGTCGTGCTCAGCGGCTTCCCAGGTCAGCAGGTAGTGTACCACGATCCGCTTCGACTCAGGCGTGTCCACCGGCGATGCGTACCGTGCCTGCACCTGCAGGCTGAGGTATCCGACCGGGGCACTGATCCAGCGGCTCTTGACAGTTGGCGGCGCCTGCTTTGAACCGGGATCGGACGCCTGCGCATGCCACTCCCCTATTGCGCGCTGATCCAGGCCGAACTCATCAGCCGCGGCGAGCAGATGGTCCCGGGCATCAGCGAGTGTTGCCGGGTAGTAGTGGATGTCGAGCGTGGTCGGTGGCGCGTTCGCCGGGTCAGGTGTCCCGAGCGAATCGAACCCGACCATCCGTGCCGTAACGGCGAGCTGCTTACCCTCCGGCAGCAAGACGCGCACCTGGAACGGATTTTGGTTCGAATGCTGGTAGGTAACCTGGGAGCGGCCAGCCAGCATGCCCGCCTCCTCGCGGCTGGGCGGTCGGGTCAGATCGAAGTGACCCTCACTGTGCTCAAGGACCTGCTCCACCTTCGTCGAGGTAGCCTCGCGCTCCTCAGTGCCCATCTCGCACCCTCCTAGGCTCAGCCAAACCGTACCTGCCACGACCAGCACCGACATCGATCGCCACAGTCTGCGGTCACCAACGGACATCGAACCCCCAACCGGAGACCCACCGCCTGACGTTGTTTTTACTTTAGATATGATCAACTTTTTCTCTACGATTCCGTCTAGGGAATATGTATGGAAATTATCCATTCTATCCCTCTCCTTGATTCTCGGCCACGGCCTAATGCTCACCTTATATTACCCCCCCCATTTTTAAATGAAAATCAATTTATCGACATTTTGATTGTAGCTATTAACTTTAATAATTACAATGAGATTTCTGGAGGTTCACTAACCCGTATGCTTCCCGATCTGCCCACCTCATACGGCAGGCTGTACTTCCCATCCTTTCTCAAGATTTTTTTCATGATAGATATCCACATTTTCTGCGAAATACCCATCTGAGTTTGTATTTCTTGATCGGAAAACCGCTTTCGCCACTACGTTAACAGTTTATGCTACCATTCATGGCTTTGCTTTAGAAAGTCACCATATGGTATGATCGTTTCAAATATGTTCCATTTTCTCAACTTCCCTGCCGCCATTCGCCCCCCGATCGCCATCGAAACGATATACAGCAACTTGTCCTGCTCAATGGTAAGGACGAAGACGAATGCGTCTTTTACGATCCATTTCATTAGGCGTACATTTCTTTTTGTGATTCCTTAGGCAGCGTCTTTCCCCCATTTCTATCTCATCCCATTTAACCTAACCAAAAGAGATCCAAGGGTCTATCACCTTGGATCTCTTTTTGATATAAATAGAAATAGAAGAACTTATAACCAGGAGGCGTTCATGTACGCAAAATTGCATTCCGGTGCGGTGTTGGGGATTGATGGATACATCGTCGAGGTGGAAGTGGATATCAGCAATGGACTGCCCGCTTTTGAAGTGGTGGGGCTGCCGGATCCGGCGGTGAGGGAAGCGCGGGATCGGGTGCGATCGGCGGTGAAAAATACAGGATATCCGTTTCCGTTGCAGCGGATCACCGCTAACTTGGCACCGGCGGACCGGAAGAAGGAAGGGGCCGGGTTTGATTTGGCCATCGCCATCGGAGTGTTGGCGGCCAGCGGACAGGTGCCCGCGAAAGGAATGGAACGAAGTCTATGGCTTGGGGAACTGGCCCTGGACGGCAGTTTGCGTCCACTTAACGGGGTGCTGTCCATGGTAATGGCCGGGAAGAAAGCGGGCTATGATCGAATCTACCTCCCGGCTCGTAACGCATCGGAAGCTCGGTTGGTGGAAGGGGTGGAAGTGATCCCCTTGCGTTCATTAGCCGATGCCGTCAGCCTGATGCGGGGAGAAGCCTCGGAAGTGTCGATGGAAAAAGCCAATCCGGCAGAGGAAGCGGACCCGCCGTTTGACGATTTCACCGATGTGCAGGGACAGCTCCATGTCAAGCGGGCCATGGAAGTGGCCGCGGCGGGCATGCACAACTTGCTGTTTATCGGCCCACCGGGATCCGGCAAAACCATGTTGGCCCGGCGGCTGCCATCGATCCTTCCCGATATGTCTCTGGAGGAATCCCTGGAGGTGACTAAGGTAGCCAGTATCGCTGGTCATTTGACTCAGCGGGGACGGTTGGTAACACGTCGGCCGTTTCGCTCGCCCCACCACACGATCTCCCAGGTGGGGTTTATTGGAGGAGGCGGAATCCCGAAGCCGGGGGAGGTCAGCCTGGCCCACCGGGGTGTGTTGTTCCTCGATGAATTGCCGGAGTTCTCCAAAAGTGCCCTGGAAGTGTTGCGCCAACCCCTGGAGGACCGGGAGGTGACCATCAGCCGGGCCCGCGCCGTGCTTACGTTTCCGGCGGAATTTATGCTGGTAGGTTCGATGAATCCCTGTCCGTGCGGCTACTTTGGCTACGAACAAGATCGCGCCTGCACCTGCTCCCCCCACCAAATCCAGCGTTATCGTTCCAAGCTCTCGGGCCCGTTGTTGGACCGGATCGACATCCATGTGGAAGTGCCGCGGGTGGACTACCGCACGTTGACGGATACCACCCCCGGGGAATCTTCGGAAACCGTGCGGGAACGGGTGTGGCAAGCCCACGCCATCCAAGCGGAACGGTTTGCCGGCAGCAACGTCCGTACCAACGCCTTTATGCCGCCTGCCGCCATCCGGAAGCACTGCGCTCTTTC
This sequence comes from Desmospora profundinema, assembly GCF_031454155.1. GTDB lineage: Bacteria > Bacillota > Bacilli > Thermoactinomycetales > DSM-45169 > Desmospora > Desmospora profundinema. The sequence goes on along the minus strand of NZ_JAVDQG010000008.1, from coordinate 165,203 downwards.
CCGCGAATCCCTTGCGCTCCTGAAGCAATCCTTCGATGCGCTGGGTCTGTCTGCCCGTGCCCACGACCGCATCCTGAAACTGGCCCGCACCATTGCCGACCTCGCCGGGGAGGAACAGATTCAGACGACCCATGTAGCGGAAGCGATCCAGTACCGTTCGTTAGACCGAAAGTGGTGGGAGTGAAGGGGATAGGAAGAAACAAAAGAAATCGGTATAATCAATTGCGTAGAGAAGGAATCAGCTGAGGCTTTATTAGAAGAATCCCTGGAGAGTCTTATAAAATTGACTGATTAAAGGAGTATTTGCGAATGAACCGGGAACAAAAGCTGGGCGGTTTATATGGACTTTTAATTGGCGATGCTGTTGGGGTTCCCTATGAATTTCATCCGGCTGAAGAATTACCACCGTTACATGATTTGGAGATGATCCCCCCAAAATCCTTTCCGCGTGCACATGCCCAAGTGCTTCCGGGGACGTGGTCGGATGATGGTGCCCAAGCTTTATGCTTATTGGAGTCTTTAGTGGAATGCGGACAACTGGAACTGACTGACTTTTCACAAAGACTGTGGGCTTGGTATGAACGGGGATTGTGGGCAGTCGATGGACACGTTTTTGATGTGGGAGTGCAAACGGCAGCATCTTTACGTGCGTTTCATTCGGGAGCGTCACCGGAACAATCCGGCAACGCCAATCCGGACGGTAAAGGAAACGGATCCTTAATGCGCGTGCTGCCCTTGGCTTTATGGCATAAAGGGACAGATGAAGAATTGGTGAAAGACGCTCATATGCAATCATTGGTTACCCATGCTCATCGGACCAATCAAGTTGCTTGTGCGCTGTATTGTCTGTGGGTACGTGAAGCGGCAGCCGGAGTGGAAATGGAAGAGGGATATGGGTATGCGGTAAAGAAGCTGAGAGCCATCTATGGAAATGAAAGCGAAGAGCGCAAGGAGTTGGACTGGTCGATACGACCAGAGGCAGAAGCGGTTAGCCATGGCGGGGGGTATGTCGTGGAAACGCTACGAAGTGTCAGGATCGCAACAAAGGAACCCTCCTATGAAAAAGTGGTGAAAAAGGCGATCTCCCTGGGGAACGATACGGACACAAATGCTGCCATTGCCGGGGGGTTATATGGAGTAAAAACAGGTGTGTCCGGGATCCCGCAACGTTGGTTGGAACGATTACGCGAAAAAGAAAAAGTAGAGGAACTCGTGCAAAAGTGGATAGGGAAAATGGATTAACGCATCGTCATGCTATGGTGAACTTCTCATCATGAGGGAAAACCCCACTCCACTTTCCAAAATCGGTTCTAAGTCTGTATTAGCATCCCTTCTACCCTTTACAAAAAAAGAAGGAGCGGCCGTGAGGCTTGCTCCTTCTTTTTTGCATCACATTCAAAAAGCCAACTCCTCCCCCATCTGCCGCTTCCATTGTCGGGTCCGGATATCGGCCTGGCGGATAATTTCGGGCACTCGGCTTTCGCTGCCTGCCAAGTGCATCGTAAAGTCGACAGCATTTTGAAGGGTAACCCGATTGCCGACCGATACATAAACCGGCTTTCGGCCGGTTTGCGTCCGCAGCACCGCACCGACGGTCTCTCCCCGATCTACGATGGGAGAGAAACTTCCTCGTTTTGTTCCAAGTGAATCATAGCTTCCGAGAAAATGGGACTTGGCCACCCCGATGGTCGGTCGGTCAATCCATAATGAAGCATGGGAGGCCAGGCCGAGTCGGCGGGGGTGAAGGATCCCGTTCCCGTCGAAAAATACGAGATCCGGGTTGGATCTTAACTGTTCCCACGCCTTTAAAAATACAGGCAATTCGCGGAAGGCCAGTAAACCGGGAACATATTCGGCGGAAACCGCATCTGCATGGGAGACCACCTCTATGATCTCCATAGTTGGGTACGCCATCACGACAATCACCGCCGCCGCTTGTCCCGCGGCATAAGCCAAGTCGACCCCTGCCGCCACCTGTGGCAATCCCTCATAGGAAGAGAAGACAATTTCTTTTCTCAACGTTTGTTGAATCTCCACCATTTGCGTCGGCGATAGGTTAAAAGTGTGAATCGGTTTGATGTTGATCCTCTCCCTCCATCCATCAGTCAGCCGCTTCCAAATACGGTTTTAACACTTCGGCTCGCGATTTTTGCATCCGGTACAAATGAAGCGGGCGTCCGGCGGGACGGTAGTGGAGATCGAGGGACAGGTAACCGAGCTCGGTGAGAAACTTCAGGTACTTTCGCATCGATACGCGGGAAACTCCCACCTGATCGGCCAGTTTTTCCGTGGAAAAAAAGTCGTCTCCCATCGTCGAAATCGCCTTCACCACTCGTTGTAGCGTCTCTTTCGTCAATCCCTTGGGCAGTTCTCTGGATGCGGGTTGATTGGCCGGGTGGAGTAGCAATTGGTCCAGCTTATCCTGGGTTAACTCCTCCTGCTCGCTCAGCAGTTGATGTTCTCGCTGATAGGCACGGAACGCCGCCTGCAAACGCTGAAATTCAAAGGGTTTGATCAAATAATCCACGGCTCCCAAACGGAGTGCCGTTTTGATATTGGCGATGTCACTGGCGGCAGAGATGACGATAACACCGACACTGCTCCCTTTTTTGCGAATCTCCGACAAGAACTCCAATCCGTTTTTGCCGGGCATGAAAATATCCAGCAAGACGAGGTCGACCGCATGGCTCTCCAGAAAATGCAAGGCGTCGGAGACTCCCGATACTATCCCCACACACGTAAATCCCTCGATGGATTCCACATAGCGCCGGTTAATCTCCGCCACCATCGGATCGTCTTCCACGATCAACACCTGAATCACGGCTTTCCCTCCTCTTCCCGAAACGGCAATTTCACTGTGAAACGCATTCCCTTTTCCCCGGAAACCAGGGTCAGGGTCCCTCCCAACTGTTCGACACTTTTCTTGACCAGATGGAGCCCATAGCCGCGGTCCTCCCCTTTGGTGGAGAATCCTTTTTCAAAAACCGCCTCCCGCTGCTCCACCGGAATTCCCACCCCATGATCCTCTACGATCAACGTAAGAGTTTCTCCGTCGTAGTCCAGAAGCACCTCCATCTTTTTCGGTCCATTGATTTCATCCATCGCCTCAAATCCGTTTTCGATCAAATTTCCCAGGATCGTTACCAGTTCGTGGACGATTTCCGGACCCTCCAGCCGCGGAAGGGGATTCTTCCCTGTGATCTCCAACACGACGCCCCGTTCCCGAGCCACACTCCATTTGCTCAATAGAAAGCCGGCGAGGACCGGATCTTTAACGAGCCGTGAGACGGTACCGATCTCCATCTGCTGATGGTCGGTGATCCGTCGGATATAGGCGGGGAGTTCGTTTCCTTTTCCCATGTGTACCATTCCCAGAATGACATGCAACTGGTTCATAAACTCATGGGTTTTGGCCCGAAGGCCGTCAGCATACAACTTGACTCCTGTCAATTGTTCAGCCAGCTGCTTTAATTCCGTTTTATCCCGGAACGTGGCGATCGCCCCTACCACTTGCCCTTCCACCATCACAGGAATCCGGTTGACGACGAGCACCATCCCGTTCAGTTCCAACTCCCGGTCGTATTCGGCGTGTTCACTTTCCAATACGTGCCGCAGACGCGATTTGGGTAAAAAGTCCTCGATCGCCATGCCGATCGGGTCCTCTACGATCCCCGCCCGCCGAATAATGCGATGAGCTTCCGTATTGGCCATAATCACCGTTCCTTCACGATTGATCGCCAAAATTCCCTCCCGCACTGATTCCAGCATGGCGGTCCGTTCTTCCAGCAATCCGGCAATCTCATGGGGTTCCAACCCGAACAACACCCGTTTGATCTTCCGTGCCAACAGCAATGCCCCGAACAGCCCGGTCAAAATCCCGACGCCGATTCCGGCATAGATGATGCGGGTGCTTTGAGAGACCGCCTGCAAAATATCATCCATCAAAATGCCCACCGAGACGGCTCCCACCTGCTCACCCCGGTCGTCGTAAATCGGGACAAAAGCACGCATCGAGGTACCCAGCGTTCCTTCAGCCACAGACAGATACTCTTCTCCTTGCAACACGCGCCCCTCGTCCCTGCCGACAAAACGTTTGCCGATCTTCGTTTCATCGGGGTGGGATTTCCGGATGCCATTCATATCCATCACCACGACAAATTCTACATCGGTGGCTTGTCGCACGCCTTCGGCAAAAGGCTGAATCCCCGCTTCCTCCCGTTCTCTTTTCAGCGCTTCGATCACACTAGGCGAACGGGCCATGCTCTGAGCGGTATCCCACACTTTATCCGCCAGACTCGCCTCCGCCCGTTCCGCTACTTCCTTTCCGATCAGAACTCCGGTTACAGCCAGGGCCAGGATGACCACGCCGCACACCATGAGAGCGATTGCGGTTTGCAGCCGAATGGTCCGTTTTCCCCATTTCATATGCGTTCCCCCGGTCGCAACACGTGCGTTTGTTCCCTATTGTACCGTGAAAGAAGAAAAGATATAAGGATGAGAATATTCCAAAACCATCCTGCTGTCTCCAGATTCCTAATCTAGAGGAAAACCATCATGAAAAAACCGCCCCATAGGGGCGGTGAGGCTGCTGACAAACCCATCACGGGACGGTCGGGGAGGTTTTCCGTCTCCGCTCCAATGCGTGGCAAGTCGCTCGCCGGAAAACCACCCCTCCCTGTTTATTAACCATCCCAGTAGGTTTGTCATCAAGCTGGGTGAGGCTTCCTCTTTCTATTACAACCCATCCAGGTAGCGGCGGACAGAGGAAGAGAAGGCATCCCTCGACGCCCGATCCCAGTTGATGGACCATGTCATCACCCCTCGGAAAGCCGGATAACCACCCGGCTTTTGCAGACGGTAACTCCCTCCGAAGGATTCTCCTTTGGCCAAATAGCGAAGCGCCTTTTCGATCTCCGCCGATGCCAAGTATCCCCCTGAAGGCGCTGCAGAAGCAGTGGCCGGCAGACCGAACGCCACCTGGTCTTCCCGTAGAGGCGGAAAGATTTGATTGGGGTTATGGGCCACCGGGAAACCATGCAACAACATCTCCGCCATCGCCACTTGGAAATCGGCGGTTCCCTGGGAATAAACACGGCCGTCCAATGCGGTCATCGGTCCGGAATTGTAATGTTGTACATGGATGAACGTCAGCTCGTTTCGCAAGGCGTGAATCACGGGCAGATACGCTCCCCAAGGACCGCCATAGGCGCTGTACCCCCCTTGGACATATGCCGTTTCCGGGGCCATCGTCAAAACGAAGTCGGATCCAAACCGGCTGCGAATCGATTGAACGGCGGCAATCATATGGGTGATGGCAGGCGTGGTCGGGTTGCGAAAATCCGTGTCTCCACCGTCCAGGGACAGCGAACTTCCCTCCAGGTCGATGTCCATTCCGGAAAACCCATACGTTTGGATGATCTCCGTCATGGAACGGACAAATTGCTCTCGCTGTGCGCTGTTTTCCAACCGGACATGGGCGTTGGCCCCGCCGATCGAGATCACTACTTTTTTGCCTCGGCTTTTGAGATATTCCACATCCGCTTTAAATTCCTCCGTGGTCGCATTAAAAGGGGTGAAACCCATCTCCCCTGGAACGCGGCCGGTCGGTTCCGCAAACGCGACATGAATGACGTCATACCGGGGCGAAACATCCCGCAGGCGAATGACGCTGGATCCATTGTCAAAATTGTGCCAATACCCGATAAGCAGTTTGCCGTTGCGAATCTCCCCGCCAGGCTCCGTCTTCACCCGCACCGCCTCGCTTGCTTCCGACTCATTTCCGGCGGCATCCTTCGCTTTGACGGTAAAGGTGTAAGTCGTATCCGGCTGCAAACCCGTCACCCGGTATGAAGTGCCCGTCGTTGTCCCCGCCCGAACACCGTCCCGATCGATGTCGTATCCGGTCACGCCCACGTTGTCCCGTGACGGATTCCAGCTCAGACTCACACTCGTATCTGTCTTGGTCGTGACGGTTAAGCCCGTCGGCCTACTGGGTGCCTCTTGATCCTCTTCAGGCGATCCCTCCACCGCCTTCCACAACGCCGGAACGCGATCCGGCTCCCATCCATCCTGTGAAGTATGAGCCTGGAGGCATTCATAGAGACTGCCCTGGTAAGTAACCCGATCCCCTTTGCTGTAGGCCACTTTCGGTTGCCATTGCTCGGCAGCACTGGCCTGAAGCGGAATCATCCCCAATAGCAGCGTTAAAACCAACGTAAGCACCATTCCCCGTTGGAAGCTTGTCCATTTCATCCCCATACTGCTTCCTCCCCTTTCACCATGTTTGAAAGAATAGAATATTTTGTTATTTATGTTTATGGAATCTTGCTTCTTTTCGGAAATCACGGCAGGCGATCCAGATAAGCACGGTGATGATCGGAAAACTCAAACCCATTAAATCGGTCCCAGTTGATCGACCACGTCATCAACCCTCGAAAAGCGGAGTATCCATTGCTGTTTCTGAGCTGATACCGCCCTCCGAAGGATTTCCCTTGGATCAGGTAGTCTAGGGCTTTGTGTACCTCTTGCGTGGAGGTATAACCGTTGCCTGCGTTTACGCTGGCAGGCAAACCGATGACCACCTGCTCCGGCCTTAAAGGCGGGAAAACATGATCCGGGTTGCGGCCAACGGGAAAGCCTTGCAACACCATTTCAGCCATGGCGACATGGAAGTCCGCATTCCCCATGTGGTAGTACTCATTGTCCAAAGCCATCACCGGGCCCGAATTGTAATGTTGGACCTGCAGCCAGGACAAAATGTCCCGCAACTGATGGATTACCGGAAGATAAGCGCCGGCACGGTTGTCCACACCATTGCCGTTTCCGCCATAATGGGTGTACCCTACTTGCACGAAAAAGGTTTCCGGTGCCATGGTTAAGACGAAGGAGTCGCCAAAATGGTGATGGATCTGACGGATCGCTGAAATCAGGTTGGTGATCACCGGGGTGGTGGGGCGGTTGATATCCGTATCCCCTGGGTTCAGATAGAGCGAGTGTCCTTCCAAGTCGATATCCATCCCGTCAAATCCGTATTCTTCGATAATGGAAATGACGGATTGGACAAAACGATCCCGGGCCTGGGTCGTGGTCAACTGAACCTGCCCTTTTTCCCCTCCGATGGAGATCAACACTTTTTTCCCTTGCGATTGCAGAAAAGCGATATCCGCTTTCATGGCTTCCTTGCTGTGATTGTACGGCGCAAAGCCGATGTTGCCGCTGGTGGATCCGCCGACCGGTTCGGCAAAGGCAACATGGATCACATCATAATGGTCAGACACATCCCGCAGACGGATAAACCCGGATCCGTTGTCAAAGTTATGCCAATACCCGATGAGAAGTTTGCCGTTGCGAATCTCCCCGCCGGGCTCCGTCTTCACTCTCACCGCCTCGCTGGCTTCCGACTCATTTCCGGCGGCATCCTTCGCCCGGACGGTAAAGGTGTAGGTCGTATCCGGCTGTAAGCCCGTCACTCTGTGGGACGTTCCCGTCGTCGTTCCCGCCCGAACATCGTCCCGATCGATGTCGTATCCGGTCACACCCACGTTGTCCCGTGACGGGTTCCAGCTCAGACTCACACTCGTATCTGTCTTGGCCGTGACGGTTAAGCCCGTCGGTCTGCTGGGGGCCTCCCGATCCTCTCCGGGAGTTCCGTCCACTGCCTTCCACAGCGCCGGCACGCGATCCGGCTCCCATCCATCCTGCGAGGTATGAGCCTGGAGGCATTCATAGAGACTGCCCTGGTAAGTAACCCGATCCCCTTTGCTGTAAGCCACTCCCGGCTGCCATGTCGCCCCTGCGCTTACTTGCAGCGGAATCATCCCCAAGAGCAACGTAAATACCAGCGCAAATACGACTGTCTTCCTCGCCATCTTCCGTGGGGGACTTGTCCGTTTTGCTCCCATTATGGGCTCCCTCCCTCAACATGGTTACGAAAGAAACGGACTTCGTAGAATCGTAAGCGCTTTCAAAAAATAATACTCTATGTATATCCCCTCCGTTTCGACAATGGATCATGAAATCTCTTCTGCCTTGGAGTTTATTACAGATAGGTACAGATGTCTATACCAATTCTGATATTTTTAAATAATAAAATAAGTGATCCATGACGCTCCTCTCCTTGCCCCTTTTTCGGACTGATGGCTCCGCATATGGCAAATGCGTGGGTGGAGCCGCGCCATCAATTATCGATCCCCGGTCGCCATCCTGATAAGTGGATGGCTGCTCTTATTTGGAGACACCATCGGAAGAAATGTAGTCGATCCCGATGGTATTCCCGCAGGGATTATGGTCGCACTCATCGGAGGCCCCTATTTTATCTATCTGTTGTTGAAAAAATAAAGGAATGACTTCTTCGGTATTACGTTTGTAGTATTTAATGTCACCCCCCTAGTCAGTCAGTATATTTATATATACAATATTCATATATAGCTACCCCTGATATTCGAGGACAAGGGGAAAGCACAGAGGGGGTGAAAGGGATATGGTTACCGTCGATCATGAGGAAATGGTACGATGGATTTCTAAGCAAACCGGTATCGACAGCAATATCGTAAGCCGTGTGTTAGAAAGTGAGTTGGAGTACCTAGAACGGCTCGGACTTGTCGGAGAATGAAACAATTATTGATCCACCTTCCCATATAAAGAGGACGGCGCACCATGCCGTCCCCTAGGGTGAATCCGGGACATCCTCTCTTATTCTTCTTTGATCTTAAAAACGCTCCGGCAAAGCATCATTTGAAGAGCTTATGTAGAGCAGCTGGATCGCAAATAGGCCGACCGGCTGATATAAAGCGTGGTTTCTTGGTATTGAAACTTGGACAACGGGGGGATCCAGCGTTTTTTCCTGCTGTCATCCAAGGCTTTTTCACAGGCTTCCACCAGGGAGGATAATTGGTCCGGCTGAACCGGTTCAGGAAAGTGTCCCCCCAGAATCCTTTCTCCATCATAACGTTTGGATAAGGAGGCCGCACTTTTCAAATAATCTGAAACGCTGGCGGTAGGCCAAAAAGCGATTAACGGTCCCTGATACAATAAATCCCCCACCAATAGAAGCCCATGTCGGCGGTCGATCAGACCGACTGAGTCTTCCGAGTGGCCGGGCAAGTGAACCCACTCGACGGGTCTATCCCCCAGATCGATCGTTTCTCCAATCGGCCACCACTCTGAGATCCGGAAGCGATGGCGTTTTGGAGTTAATCGCATGCTCCACCGGGGTACAAACTGATCCTCCGACATTTGCATATGATTAATCGGCAGATCGGCCATCGCGATGTGATCAAATTCATGGTGGTTCCCAATATGATCATAATGAACGTGAGAGCCGAACAACGTGACCGGCAGATCCGTCAGCTCCCGGACGATGGATCGGATTCCCCTCTTGCCTGAGCCTGAATCAAACAGAAGGGCACGCTCTTTTCCAATCAGGAGATATTGATTGGTCTTTTCTCGATAGTCGGCTTCATGGATGGTATACGTACGAGGATCGATTTGCTCGATTTGGTACCAATCGTGGGACATATGCTCCAGCCTTTCTGGGTGATGTCTCTTCTACAAAAGCTTAACACATAGAGTTTCACCCGCTATGCTTTCGCATAAAATGCCACCATTTTTTAATAGGTTTTGATACCAATCGTTAAATACGGCTAACAGGGCTGAAGATTTCTTCACCCCCATGCCGTTCCTTTGTTTCCATCAAATGTTTGACAAGAGGGCAATCTCCCTGATTCGGCCTCTTTCTCGCCGGATCCTCCTTTTTCCCAGCGGGTTCATGCTTTATAATAAAATGGACAAGGCTTCGAAGGAGGGAGGGTCCCCATGATTTCATGGTTCAAGAGGGCGTTTGATTCCGCACCGACTAGGCCGGCCCAACCTGACGATCTGAAGCGGCTCTATCACGAAATGGAGCGCTTACGAAAGGAAAACGACGAGCTGCGCCTGCGGCAACAAATGCAACAAAAAAAGAAGTCGCAACCGGCTACTTCTCATAAATACCATCTGGAGTTCTTTCTGTACGACGCCACCAATCAGGAAGATGCCAACTACACATCCGACGACATTCACCGTTATCCGATGATGGGGTTTACCATCCATTTCCTTGATGAAGAGGGGATCGAATCCCGACCGGAGTGGCTGACGTATCTGCTTCGCGGTCTGGAGCAGACCTTTGCCGTGATGAAAGTGGCCAGCCACCGAGTAGAAGAACGTAATTTGTACAGCCAGTTCGTCGACATCAAACTTTATCCCCATATCGAAGTGAAAAAGTGCATCTACCTCGTATTTCAGCAGCTGTATCAATGGCAGGAACACGGCCGGGACGAAGTTTCCCTGCGCGTCCATATCGGTGGAGACGATTTGTATCAGGATCTGTTAAATACACATCTGGAGGCGGTCTGATGCTTCAGCCTCCAGACACCCGCTGCGCCCGGTTCCATCCGGCGCAGCTTTTTTGATGTTGGGTGATGGATCTGACACCTCTAGGGGCTGTCTGATCCATTCCATTTTTCCCGCCAAGGATCTCGCCCAACGGATTGTTCCAACAACACATCTTAAAAAGCTCCCCGCAAATGATCCATCTGTATCGGTTGGTTCTGGGGAGATAACAGGACCGAGATCACGTCGATCCGCACCGGTTCTCCCTCCCACCCCCGTGTTTGGATATAGTGGAGAGCCAATTTCCTGACTTGACGCTGTTTTCTGAAATCAACCGATTGAAAACCGTACCCGAAACGGCGACTCCGGGTGGTGCGCACTTCCACCACCACCAGTGTTCCGTCCCCATCCCGGGCAATGATATCCAGTTCCCCCAATCGGGTTCGCCAGTTGGTCTCCAAAATTCGCCAGCCTAGTCGCGTAAGTCTGCGAACAGCATAGACTTCGCCGATGCGACCCGTTACCTTGCGACGGTCGGCCATCACCTTCCTCCTTCCGGCTTCACGCCGATCCGCTCTCCCACCGGAGCAAAACTCCTGCGGTGAATCGGGCAAGGCCCCCACCGATCCAGGGCAGTCAGATGATCCGGTGTGCCGTACCCCATGTGGCGTTCAAATCCGTACTCAGGGTAGCGGGCACCCTCCCGCAGCATCCAAGCGTCCCGCTCCGTCTTGGCTACAATGGAAGCAGCTGCGATGGAATGGCTGAGGGCGTCCCCTTTGACAATGGGTTCCTGGGGTATGGAGACACCCGGAATCCGGACGGCATCCGTAAGCAGTTGATCGGGAACCGGGTCCAGACCGGCCAAAGCCCGCCGCATCGCTTCATAGGTGGCTTGCAGGATATTGTGCTTATCAATGTAGTGGTGGTCCACCATGCCGACCGCCACCGACAGGGCCTTCTCCTGGATCCGCCGGCGTAAAGTTAACCGTTCTTCCACCGTCAGTTTTTTTGAGTCGTTCAGGCCGGTCGCGTCAAAATCTTCAGGCAGGATGACAGCCGCTGCCACCACCGGTCCGGCCAGCGGGCCACGCCCGGCTTCGTCCAGCCCGGCGATAAAGCGGCAACCCCTCCCTCGGTATGTACGTTCAAACTGCCACATCTGCCGGATCCGGCGTTCCTCTTCTCGCTGTCGTTCCTCACGCCGTTGGTAAACCTGAACCAGCCGACGAACCCCTGCCCGGGGATCCTGCTTCAGGATATCCAACCCGCCATCCGGTAACTCCCCGCGTTCCAGGCGTTCCGCGATTTCACGGACCGTTCCCTTCACTTTCAAGTTCGTAGTCCCCCCCTTCATCGGGAAGTTCCAACGTGATCCGTCCCAAACGACCGGAACGGAAATCCCGCAAAACCACTTCCGCCGCTTTTTCCAGGTCGACTTCACCGCCCCGCCTCATGCAACCTCGCCGACGCCCCACTTCTTCCAGCAAAACGAGGCCGTCGGCGGAGGGGTCTTCCAGCTTATAGCGTTCCTTTAGGTTTGAAGGATAATATTGACCCAAGCGAGACAACAGGTAGAGTCCAATCTCTTCGATCGGCAGGATTTCCTCCTTGATCGCGCCACTTGCGGCCAACCGCAAACCCACTTTTTTATCCTCAAACTTGGGCCACAAAATCCCAGGCGTATCTAACAACTCCATTCCATCGCCCACTTTGATCCACTGTTGAGCGCGTGTAACGCCGGGACGATCACCGGTTTTGGCCACACTGCGTCCGGATAACCGGTTAATCAGTGCGGATTTGCCTACGTTGGGGACTCCCAGCACCATTGCCCGAATCCGCGTGTGCTGAATGCCTTTTTGAGCTTGTCTCACAAGCTTTTCTTTTACCAATTCCCGGCTGATGGCAGGGATCCGCTTGATGCCGATGCCGCTGAGTGTATCGATGGGCAGCACTTTCACACCGTCTTTCCGGAATGCCTCACTCCAGACAGAGGTGGCTTCCGGGTCTGCTAGATCACTCTTGGTAAGCAGAATGACCCGCGGCTTGTCCTTGACCACCTCATCGATGAGGGGATTGCGACTGGAGAGCGGCAATCGGGCATCCAGCAGCTCCAGTACAAGATCCACTTGTTTTATTTTCTCTTCCACTTGCCGCCGGGCTTTCGCCATATGACCCGGAAACCACTGAATCGTCATATCCATCCCACCTGACTACCACAGTAACGAGAAATCTTCAAGCGGCCAAAAAACGACATCCGCCCTTCCAACTACTTGATCCAACGGTACCGTACCCAAACTGTTATCCCGACTGTCACTGGAATTCATGCGGTTGTCACCCATGACAAACACATGTCCTTCGGGCACTTCCACCGGACCAAAATCCGCTGTCCGGTTCCCCTCGTCTATGTAAGGCTCATCGATGCTTGCCCCGTCTACACGCACCACATTGTTCTGGGCACTGACCGTTTGACCGGGCATCGCGATGACACGTTTAATGTAGTCCCTGTTTTCCGGTGCATGAAAGACAATCACTTCACCTGGTTCCGGATCACGGAAAAGATAAATCACTTTGTTTACGATCACCAAATCACCGTTGTGCAGGGTGGAGAGCATGGAGGGGCCAGACACACTGAAGGGAGAAAAGATGAATGACCGGATGACCAAGGCCAAGACCACTGCAATGGCCAAGGCTTGCACCCATTCCCAAGCTTCATTGCTTTCCCGGTTATGTCGGTTGCGTCTGGTTGAACGGGAGATGAACTCACTCATGAAGCTCCTCCTGACTGTCGCGATCACACCCATAGGACATCTGTCACTTTCCATTAGGCTGTGTCTGAACAATCCGATACGTGGAAGCCTGGACCAACGGCTCTAAGGAAGGGTCCAGGGAATCACTGAAAACGGTACCGGATACGCCCGTTTCACAGACATGCTAAGTATTCGCGTTCCATTAAAAGAAAGGTCGGCGCCCGATAGGGATATCGAACGAGCCCGGCCTCTGCTTTTCTATAAACGAAATTTTGGAAGAAACTCGAAAAGGGCTTGTCAGCAAGCCCTTTTCAACGATTAGTGAATCTCCTTGATGCGGGCAGCTTTCCCACGCAGCTTGCGGAGATAGAAGAGTTTAGCACGGCGGACTTTCCCGCGGCGCATCACTTCGATTTTATCGATTCGCGGGGAGTGCAGCGGGAAGGTCCGTTCCACGCCGACCCCGTAGGAGATCTTGCGAACCGTGAACGTTTCGGAGATCCCACCGCCGCGACGTTGGATCACCACGCCTTCAAAGACCTGGATCCGTTCCCGTTGGCCTTCGACGACCTTTACGTGCACACGGACGGTGTCACCGGCGCGAAACCGGGGAATGTCATTCCGCAGTTGCTCTTCACCCAATTCACGTACCATAGGGTTCATCTTCGTTTCCCTCCTTCCGGATGGGTTTGTATCACCTGTTCGGGATTTATCGGCTCAAGCACAAGTTCCATTTTATCACACAGGAATCGGTAAAACAATGAGCAAGCCTGATCCAGACTGGGTTCACGCCTGTTTAAGAGTCGGATTTCCGCTGTTTTAACCAGGCGCGCTCCTCATCGGTCAGGGGGGCGTGTTCCAACAGATCCGGACGACGTTCCAGGGTCCGTTCCAGTGATTGCTGCCGGCGCCAGCGTGCAATCTGGGCGTGGTGGCCGGACAGAAGCACATCCGGTACCTTCCAACCCCGAAAATCGGCAGGTCGGGTATACTGAGGATATTCGAGAAGTCCAGTGGAAAAAGAATCCTCTTCTGCCGATCCCGCATTTCCCAGCACTCCGGGAACCAGACGGATGATGCTGTCCATCACCACCATGGCCGCAAGCTCCCCTCCGGTAAGGACGTAATCCCCGATCGAGATCTCTTCGTCCACTAGGTGTCGGCGAATCCGTTCATCAAAGCCCTCATAGTGACCGCAAAGGAGGATCAACCGGGAATGACGGGACAACGCTTCCGCTTTTTTTTGCGTGAAGGGTGTTCCTTGGGGACTCATCATCAGGACGGGAGGCCGGACTTGCGTCTCCTCTGTCAGGGCTTCCACCGCCCGAAATAGAGGCTCCGGCTTCAGAACCATGCCACCGCCGCCGCCGTATGGTGTGTCGTCCACCATTCGGTGCTTATCCGTACTGTAATCCCGAAAGTTGACAAGCGATGCTTCAACCAGTCTTTGATCCATAGCCCGTTTCATGATGCTGGAGGAGAAAAAACCCTCAAACATCTCGGGAAACAGTGTCAATACGTCAAACCGCACACGACGTCACCTCGAATCCTCCAGCCCTTCCATCCAATGAATCACCACGCGTTTGGCAGACACATCCACATCCTGTACGACATCATCGATGTAGGGAATCAACCAATCGCGACCGCCTTCCGGCGGGCGAACCACCCAGACGTCGTTGGCCCCCGGCTGCAGGATATCGGTGATGATTCCCACCCGGTTACCATCCGTGGTGAAAACCTCACATCCCAGAATCTCATGGAAATAAAACTCGTCGTCCCCACCGTCCACGGCTTCCTCCGGATCCACCACCAAGGTCCCTCCTTTGAGGGATTCTGACTGGTTGATATCCGTCCAATCGCGGAACTGAAGAATATACCCTTTTTTATGTGGACGGGAACGCTCCACAGTCAAAGGGAGCATCTCTTCCTTGTTTTCCTGGGACAGCAGGAGCTGGGATCCCGGCGCAAACCGCACCTCAGGATAATCGGTTCGGGAAATGACGCGAACCTCCCCCCGGATGCCGTGAGTACCGGCGATGTGGCCGACGACGAGCCATTCAGGCCGACCCATGAGACGGCCTCCTTTCCTCGTGGACAGCGGAGAAAAAACGTCCTTCAAACGATCTCCACGTGGACGCGCTTTTCCTCTTTGACCGCAGCCGCTCCGACAACCGTCCGGAGCGCCTTGGCAATCCGCCCTTGCTTGCCAATCACTTTACCCATATCCTCCGGAGCGACGGAAAGTTCAAACACGATCGTTTTTTCCTCCTGCCGCTCCCGAACCTGAACTTGTTCCGGGTGATCGACCAAGGCTTTGGCAATCACCTCGATCAGCTGTTTCACAGGGACTCCTCCTCGAACCGGATCCCGTCAGTCAGGATTTACTTTTGGTTCTTGGCTTCATGCACTTTTTTGAGCAAGCCTTCTTTCCGGAACAGGTTTTTCACCGTATCGGACGGCTGGGCACCAGTAGCCAGCCATTTGAGGGCTTTTTCTTCATCGATTTTTACTTGGGCCGGTTGGGTCAACGGATTGTAATATCCAATCTCCTCAATGAAGCGGCCGTCACGAGGTGCACGGGAATCGGCCACCACCAAGCGGTAGAAAGGGGCTTTTTTGGCACCCATCCGCTTCAGACGAATTTTCACTGCCATATCGCTTTCACCTCCTTAAGCAGGATAAACCAAACCGATCACGATAGAAACGGGAAGTTAAAACGTCCCATCCCTTTTTTCTTCTTGCCTTTGGACATGGAATGGAACTGCTTCATCATCTTCTTCATGTCCTGAAACTGCTTGATCAAACGGTTGACATCCTGTACCGTGGTACCGCTTCCCAGAGCGATCCGCTTGCGTCTACTGGCGTTGATCACTTCCGGTTCCCGGCGTTCCCGGGGGGTCATGGAGCGGATGATCGCCTCCGCCTTGGTCAGATGCTTTTCGTCCACCTGCAGGTTTTTTAGCCCCTTGGCCTGCCCCATTCCAGGCATCATACCCAGCAGGTCGTCCAGCGGACCCATGTTGCGTACCTGGTCCAGCTGGTCCAAAAAGTCCTCAAAGGTAAACTGCTGGCTGCGCATCTTGCGCTCCAGGTCCCGCGCTTTCTCTTCATCCACCGTCGCTTGCGCCTTTTCGATCAAGGTGAGTACATCACCCATGCCCAGGATGCGGGAAGCCATCCGTTCGGGATGAAAGGGCTCCAAGGCATCCACCTTCTCCCCCATCCCCGCAAATTTCACCGGGCATTGGGTCACCGCTTTGACCGACAGGGCGGCGCCTCCGCGGGTATCCCCGTCCAACTTGGTCAAGACCACACCGGTTAAATCCATTTCGCGGTTGAAGCTCTCGGCCACGTTGACTGCATCTTGCCCGGTCATGGCGTCCACAACCAGCAAGATTTCATCCGGCTCTACCTTTTCCTTGATCGCTTTCAACTCGTCCATCATCGACTCATCGATGTGGAGACGACCGGCGGTATCCACAATCACCACATCATGGTGTTCCTCTTTGGCATGCGCCAGCCCTTCTTCTGCGATTTTCACCGGACTTTCTTTATCGCCCAGAGAAAAAACGGGCAAATCCACCTGCTTCCCCAGCACTTCCAGCTGACGGATGGCGGCGGGCCGGTAGACATCCCCCGCCACCAGCAGCGGCCGTTTGTTATGCTGTTTGCGGAGATGGTGAGCCAATTTGCCGGCGGTGGTCGTTTTCCCCGCCCCCTGCAAGCCCACCATCATGATCACCGCAGGCTTGGAGACGAGCTGAAGCCGACTCTGCTCGCCGCCCATCAACTGGGTCAGCTCTTCGTTCACCACTTTGATCACTTGCTGGCCGGGGGTGAGACTTTTCAGCACTTCCTGCCCCACCGCCCGCTCGCTGACCTGGGAGACGAAGTTTTTCACCACTTTAAAGTTGACGTCGGCTTCCAACAGGGCCAATCGGACTTCCCGCATCGCGGCCTTTACGTCCGCCTCAGACACTTTTCCTTTGCCCTTCAGCTTGGCCAGGGCTGATTGCAGCCGTTCGGACAACCCTTCAAACGCCATGCTGCCGCCTCCCTTTTCGTGATCCTTCGGTGACCGTTATTCCAGCTCCGCCAACTGCTTCAGCAGGTGTGTAACCTCTTTTTCCACTGGTGTACCGGCGATCGCCGCCCGAACCGACTTCAGAAGCTCCGTGCGGCGCTGATGCTTTTCCGCCAGTTGGAGCATGGATTCCCACTCCTCCAGGGCGGATTGGGAACGTTTGACCGCTTCATACACCGCCTGTCGGGAAATCGAGAGGTGATCCGCAATCTCACCCAGGGACCAATCCTCATGGTAATACAGCTCCAGGACCGTCCGCTGCTTCTCCGTCAGCATCGGCTCGTAGAAGTCATACAACAGGTTGATCCGGGTTGTTTTCTCCAACACAGGAGCCACCTCGCATCGGCGTCAAGTCGACGCCCTTTACACGATGTCCATCATACCGGAGCCAACGTCCGCTGTCAAGGGCAAAGACTTGATACCGACAAAACACCCCCGTCCGGGAGTGTTTCGCTTGATGACAAAGCGAGACCTGGGAACGAAGTGACCGTGGCGAGACTTGTGCTTTAGTGCAAAGCGAGACCCGGGATCTCGCCCTACACATTTATCAGATACGCCCTAGTGCAAAGGGCACGACACCGAAAATCAGTCTCCTCTTCCGTTCTTCCATTCACGATGAAGGTGAGCCAGCAGCTACACCCCCGGCTGGGCCGGGGGTGTTTATGATCGGATCATTGGGGAAAACTTTAGTTGGTGATGGCAGTCAACCCCAGCTCGGACAACCCGTATCCGATGTGGGAGTAGTAGGAGTAACCTCGACTGTCTATAGCCGAAACGATGCCTTTGCTCTGGCTGCCGTAGTAAACCGGGCCGCCGCTGTCACCCGGCTGGGCATAGAATGTGGCTTGGCGTTGCCGATAGTGAACGGCTCCATCGGAAAAGCGGGTGGTGTAGTTGGTGGAGGTAATTTGTCCACAGGTGACACCGGTGGTACGACCCGATTTACAGACGGCTTCACCCACTCTGTCGCCGCTGGTGGACTGAACACTGGTAATGCTGCCTTGCCGCGTGCTGTTGATATACAACCAGTTCGTGGCATAGGAAGCCGGAATCCGGATGGCCAACACATCGGCATTGTTGCCGTAGTTGCGCAGGGCAACCGAACCGATGCTTTGTCCTCCCTGGGTAAAAGCGGTTCCGATTCCACCACAGTGGGCGGCGGAGATCAGATAATAGTTGCTGCCGGAACGGGCGGCGATATTGGACGTACAAATCCCAGACGAGCTTTGGATTTGAAGTCCGGCTTCCAGATAGCCGCGCCAGGTGGTGCGCGCCGGATCGGCAAAATCCCCTTCCACCACTTTAAGGACACTGGAACCGAAACGATCCTTCAGCCGAGATTCCGCTTGCTTATCCAGATCCTTGACACCCACGCGTACAACGTTTTCCTTCACATCCGTCTCTACGGAAACCACGGTCACCCCTTCTTGATCAAGGGATTTCATCCCTTGATTTACGGCTTGATGGGTCCGTTCCAATTTGGACAGGCTGTGATCCGCTTGGAAATACTCCACGTCGACGGATGCGGGAACCGCATCAATGACATGTTTGGACAGCGATGCCGGTGTGGCATTCCCCACAACGCCGACTTTTAAAACCCCGCCAGCTTGCTGGTCGATATACATCCCGGCAAATCTTTGTTTACCCAACGTTTTTTTCGCTTGCGCTTCCACTTTTGGAGCGTGTTTCTCCTGAATGGTGATACGGCGTTCGATCTCGGCCACTTCCTGATCGGTCAAGGCCACTCCGTATTCATCAATCGACTGCTGATTGGCCGGTTCGTTCACAATCTCCCTTACGGCATCCACATCGGTTTCCAACCCCATCGCTTCACGAAATTCCAGATCCTGCTCGTCCACCAAAGCTTCCGACGCTTCCGCTTGGGCCGGTGTTTGCAGTAGTGCCGTGAACATCGTGGCCAACACCAACACCGCGACCAAGGCCAGCATGACCGCCTTTTTAGCGGGGTTACGACCAAAGGAAAAGAGCATCTCCCAACCTCCCCATTCTTTTGTTTGATTGAGAAGCCTCGATGCGTGATTACGCCAGCTCCCTGTGAACGTCGGCGGATCGCCTGTCCATCTAGCGGAGAACTTCGTTTTTTCTGACTTCCCAGAAAAATTTTATCAAAAGAGATGGATTGAAAAATATCAGAAATACGAGTTTTTATATCAAAATTCCGCAATATTATGTGATCAATCAAGAGTTGTATGAATCCACACTGAAAAAATAAGGAGTAAAATACAGACAAGCAAAAAAACACCGGATGGTATCCGATGTTTGTTCCCTGGCATCCCGTCTCACCCTCGATTTGGACTTAAACGACCGGCGGCGATCAGACTCCATTTCCGCGGTGTGCCCGACGGGCCAATCCCTCCGCCCAACTCTGCGACAACAAGGGACAAGCCGCCAGCTCCGCAGCCGCTTGGTGATCGTGGGGACGATGATACTGGATCTCGTTGCAACGGGCGATGGTCCACTTGGGAAACGGCCTCTCCACCAACTGGAGGACTTGCCCCGCTTTCACCTCTCCTTCTTTCAACACACGAAAGTACCAGCCGGTGCGTCCCGTTTCCTGCATCCGCAGGACCAAATCCTTGATCCGCATGCGGCGGGCCGGTTTCCAGCACGGCT
This sequence comes from Desmospora profundinema, assembly GCF_031454155.1. Taxonomy (GTDB): domain Bacteria; phylum Bacillota; class Bacilli; order Thermoactinomycetales; family DSM-45169; genus Desmospora; species Desmospora profundinema. Next base: position 145,367 of record NZ_JAVDQG010000008.1, on the reverse strand, counting down.
GCCGGGGTTGGGATACCTGAACCGTCGCTTCGCCGACCCGATACGTATCCCCGATGCAAACAGCCTCTTCCTTCATGTCTGTAACGAGAAAATTTTCGCCAAAGGCACCCACGGGGATGTCAAAACGATCCAGCTCTTCCCGCCAGGTCGCATAATGAGCGAACGGATAAGCCAGTACTGCCTTCTCCGGACCGCCGTGGTTTTTTTGATCCGCCACCCCGTCTCCGGCCAGCCCCGTTTTGCTTAAGTAAACCGGCCCATCCACCGGCTGTTTGATAATGGCGCTGGTCCATGGACGTTCCATGGGATCCGGAGCCCCGGGTGTTCCCATGGAACGGGGCTGACCCACATGAAGGGCTTGGACGACTGTCTGCTCGTTCATGCTCTCTCCCCCTTTCTCCAGATCTCCCTTTGTTTCAAATCCTACATCCGGATCAGAGCCGACTCTCACTCCGTCCCCGCCAATTCCTTCTCGATGTCTTCCCCGAACAGAGCATGGACAAACTGATCGGCGTCAAAGGGTTGCAAATCGTCCATTTGCTCCCCCAGACCGATCCACTTGACAGGCACCTCCAGCTCCCGCCGGATGGCCAGAGCAATCCCTCCTTTAGCCGTTCCGTCCATCTTTGTAAGCACAATACCCGTAAGATGGGTCGCATCGTGGAACAGTTTTGCCTGTTGCATGGCGTTCTGTCCCGTGGTGGAATCGACCACCAGGAGCGTCTCATGGGGAGCGCCCTCAATCTCCCGCCCAATCACTCGGTGCACTTTTTTCAATTCTTCCATCAGGTTTACCTTGTTCTGCAAGCGACCGGCCGTATCACAGAGCAGGATGTCCGCTCCCCTGGCCTGGGCTGCCTGAATCGCGTCATACATGACAGCCGCCGGATCGGAACCCGCCTGATGACGGATCACATCCACACCGACCCGCTCTCCCCACACTTCCAACTGCTCGATTGCACCCGCTCGAAAAGTATCCCCGGCAGCCAGCAGGACTTTCTTCCCTTGCTGGTTGTAGTGGTGGGCCAGCTTCCCGATGGTGGTGGTTTTACCCACCCCGTTCACGCCCACAAACAGAATGACGGATAATTGTCCGTCTTGGATATTCATGCCGGTGGCTTCATCCTCCCCGCGCAGCAGCTCCACCAGGATTTCCGACATCAGGGGTTTTAGTTCAGTGGGATCCTTGATGCGGTGAGCTTTTACTTCCTGCCGCAAACGGTCCACGATCTCCAACGTCGTATTCACTCCAACATCCGCACCGATCAGGATATCTTCCAATTCCTCATACATTTCCTCATCGATCTTGCCGCGGGCAAACACCGAATCCATGGCTCCCACCAGAGAAGCACTGGTCTTGCTCAATCCGGACATAAACTTGTGCGTAACCGATTCCGTCGTCTTGGACACATTTTCTTTCAACTTCTTAAAAAAGCTCATTCCCTATCCTCCTCCTGCCGGGCTACAGCGGCTTCTTCCGCCCCTTCAAACTCTTCCAGCTTGACGGAGACGACCTTGGATACCCCCGCTTCCTCCATCGTCACGCCGTACATGACGTCGGCCCCTTCCATGGTTCGCTTGCGGTGGGTGATAAGAATAAACTGGGTCTTCTGAGAAAACTCTCTCAGATAACGGGTGAAGCGGGATAAATTAGCCTCGTCCAAAGCTGCGTCGACTTCATCCAACACACAAAAAGGGACCGGCTTATAACGTAAGACGGCGAACAACAGGGCAATGGCAGCCAACGCCCGTTCCCCGCCGGAGAGGAGCCCCAGGTTTTGCGGCTTTTTCCCAGGGGGCTGGGCCGTGATTTCAATCCCCGTCTCCAACAAGTTGTCCGGTTCCGTTAACGATAAGTCGGCGCGGCCGCCACCAAACATCTTGACGAATACATCGTGAAACTCGATTCGGATCGCTTCAAATGCCGTTGAAAAGCGGTTGGACATCTCCTCTTCGATGTCCCGGATCACCCCAAACAAGGTTTCCTTGGCTTCCAACAGGTCGTCCCGCTGCCCGGATAGGAAGGACAACCGCGTGCTGAGCCGTTGGTGCTCGTCGATGGCACCGAGGTTGACCTCACCCAGCGCCCCGATCCGCCCTTTCAGGGAACGGACATCCCGTTCCGCTTTTTTCGGGTCTTCTGGGCGGGGATAACGCTCCTTGGCCAATTCAAAGCTGATCTCGTACTCTTCGGCCAACTTCTCCAGCAGGTGATTTAACTCCACATCCATCCGGTTGACTCGCACTTCTTGTTTATGAAGGGCTTCTTCCTGCTGGCGCAGCCCTTTCTGCCGTTCCTTCAGGGCTTGCTCCCCTTCGCCCCGGCGGTGATGAAGGTGATCACGCTCCTCCTTGGCCCGGGCGAGGGCATCTTGGGCAGCGTTTTTTTCCTCCCGCAACTTTTCAGCGTGTGCCGCAAGCCGGCGGCTCTCTTCTCCGTGGTCGGTCGCACCTGCTTCTAGCTCCCGCAGTTTTTCCCGGGATTCGGTCATCTGCTCGCCGATCCGCTCCCGCTCTTGTTGCAAACGGGTGCAATCGACGGCCAGATACTCCCGCTCTTGTTGCAAACGGGCCAGTCGGATTTTCCAATCGGTGATCTCCCGGTTGGTTTCATCCTTCTCCGACGCCTGTTGTTCCACGCGCTCCTGGGAAGCATGGATGCGGCGGCGCAGTAGGGATTCTTCCTCGGACAGCGCCTGCAATCGACGGTCGCGTTCTTCCGTCTGACGGGCGAGGGTTTGCTCCTCTTCATCCAGCTTGGCCAAATCATCCCGGGTTTTTTCCCGTTGCTGGGTCAGATTCCGGTGTTCCACCACCCATTCCCGCTCGGCCCCTTTTAGCTCCTGTTGCCGGAGGCGTAACCCCTCTCCCTCTTTCCGCAGCCGATCCAGCCGCTCATCGATGGCCGCGCCTTCTTCCCGCAGTTCCCCATGGCACTTTTGAATCTGATCCCGCTCCCGCTGCGCTTCTTCGATTTCCCGCTCCAGCGCTTCCACTTGACGGGAGCGGCCCAGGAGATTGTTTTTCGATTTTTGTCGGCTTCCCCCAGACATGGACCCGCCGGGATTGACCACATCGCCGTCCAAGGTGACAATACGGTAGCGATAACCCATCAGGAGAGCGATTCGGTTGGCTTCTTCCATCCCACTGGCTACCAACACTTGTCCCAGCAGATTTTCCCGAACGGCCTGATAGCGATCTTCGCTGTAAACCAACTCGGCGGCCACACCCACAAAGCCCGGAGTCCCCTCCACCCGTTCCCGGTCCCGGGCGGGAATGGATCGGCCACGGATCACATCCAAGGGCAGAAAGGTAGCCCGGCCGGCACGTCGTTCCTTTAGAAAGCGAATCCCGTGGCGACCAACCTGTTCATTTTCCACCACCAGATGCTGCATCGCTCCGCCGAGAGCCGTCTCCACTGCTGCCTCAAACGATTCCGGCACCTGAATCAGCTGGGCGACGGCCCCATGGATTCCGGCCAGTTCCGGTTGTCCCCGGTCTCTGGCTTTCAGCACTTCCTTGACTCCTTGGAAAAAACCGGCATGCTCCGCTTCCATATCCTTCACAATATCCCGGCGGGAACGGAGTGTATCCACTTGTTGTTCCGCCTGGCGGAGACGTCCGGCCGCCGTCGTTCGTTCCGTCTCCAGCACTTGCCGCTTACCGGACCATTCTTTGTATTGGTCTGCGCAAGCAGCAAGGGCAGACTCCACTTCTTCCACTTCTTTGCGCCATTTTGCTTGACGGGAAGCAAGATCCGCCTCGGCTTGTCCGTCCAGCCGTTCCTGGGTGAGAAGACGTTCCCGCTGCTCCCGGTTCCGCGCCAACCGTTCGACGATATGGTCTCCTTCACTGGCGAGACGGGTCCGCTCGTGCAAAAGGCGGGAGAGCTCTTCTTTCAATCGGTTCAGATCCTGGACACCTTCATGGCCATCGATAGACAAACGAGCTTCGGCATCCGACAGTTTCGCCTGAACTTGCTTCAGTTCCCGCTCTTTTTGAGCGAGGCGTTCCTGCCCACGGGATTGCTCCTGCTTCAGACGAGATTCCTCCGCCTCCAGCTCTTCCAGCCGCTCCCGCATCTGCACGATGGTGGCGGAGCGGTTTCGAGCCCGCTCCTGGAGCACCTCCCGCTGCCCCTCCGCCTTCTCCAGCTCCTCACTGACCCGGAGCAACGCTCCTTGCAGGGTCTCCACCTCTTGCTCCTTTTGTTGAATCTCCCAGCGCAGCTTTTCCAACTCCGCTTCCCGTCCGCTCACCTCAGCGGCAAAGCGGGACTGTTCTTCTCGCAGCTGTTGGAGAGCGCCTTGGGCTTCTTCCCATTGTTGGTGCAAATGCTCAATCCTATGTACATACAAACCGATCTCTGTGTGGGTCAGTTCTTCCTTTAGCGCTTTATATTGTTTGGCTACTTTCGCTTGTTCGGCCAATGGTGCTACCTGGTCTTCCAGTTCGCTTACCAAGTCCTCGATCCGGGCCAGATTTTGTTCCGTGGCATCCAGCTTTTTTTCCGCTTCTTTTTTGCGCGACTTGTATTTGACGATGCCCGCCGCTTCCTCGAAGATGGCGCGGCGGTCCTCCGATTTGGTGGACAGAATCTCATCGATCCGCCCTTGACCGATCATGGAGTAGGCCTCTTTTCCGATTCCCGTATCCATGAACAGCTCGGTGATATCCTTCAGACGGCAGGCCTGTTTGTTGATGTAATACTCGCTCTCTCCGGAACGGTACACGCGCCGGGTCACCGTCACTTCGCCGTAATCCAGGTGCAACTTCTGATCCTGATTGTCAAAAGTGATGGAAACCTCGCAATAGCCCACGGGCTTACGGGAATCGCTCCCGGAAAAAATCACATCCTGCATGGACGCACCTCGGAGCGATTTGGCGCTTTGTTCCCCCAGCACCCAACGGATGCCGTCGGTCACATTGCTCTTACCGCTCCCGTTGGGGCCCACCACCGCCGTCACCCCCGGCACAAACTCCAGCTCCGTACGGTTGGCAAAAGATTTAAACCCCACCATGTCCAGTCGTTTCAGATGCAAGGCGCTCCCCCCTTTCCCTGGTTGTATGTGAACGTCTACACTTACGCAAACGTTCGATCCAGAAGTATATTTTACCATGAAGGATCGGTTTGGGATAAGGGTTTCTCACACAGACGGCGTTTCCTTGGAAAGATCTCGACTAGGGCCTGTCTGGTCATTCATTTTCCATGAGAAGAAAGGATTGATCAAACACGCCCTAATCCATTTTCTCCTTTGTCACACCGATAGGCACCCCCGGCTGGCGAAGAAATCGTTCCTCACCATAGACATGGCTGATATGGGATAGAAGAGAAGTACATTGGAGCAGGTGCTCACGGACAATCGCCTTCCCAATTTCAGGTGTGACTGCTTTAAACCACGAACCCTCCGGATAAACGATAACCACACAGGCATCGGCACATCGGCCGTTACACTTCGTCCGCGTGGTATGGATCCGCTGGTCTTCCCCGCAACGTGAAATTTCGTCACGGATGGCGCAGGTGACTTCATCCGCTCCCCGTTTTAAACAACTTCCTCCGTTACAGATCAGGATATGGTGTCTTGTTTGGGAAAGATCCCAGGTGGTCATCCCATTCTCCTCCTTTTCCCCAGACTCTTCTACCGCTTCTTCATTCATAACCGTTACTATTTATAACCGATTTCAACCCGTGCAGATCTTTCTTCGGACATCTTTATCTATTCAAGAGAACAAAGATGAAACAAGCCTTTCCATATGATATACTTCCGATAGCATAAAATCAGAATGAATACGATTCAATCCGTAGAGTGGTTGGAGGGATGGTCTTGCCGGATCGGAACAACGTGGAGATCTACATTTTAAGCGGGTTTTTGGGAAGCGGAAAAACCACGCTTTTGCGTCTCTTGCTGGAGGAAGAAAGACGCCGTGGACGACGGGTAGCCGTCTTGATGAACGAGTTGGGGGACCTTTCGGTGGATTCGGCCGCCGTACCCGGGGAGATCCCCCTGAAAGAATTGCTGAACGGATGCATCTGTTGTACGATCCAAAGCCAGTTGACCCAGCAGCTGCTCCACCTTTACCAGCAATTCCGACCCGATGTGATCTACATCGAGTCCACCGGGGTCGCCCATCCCCTCGAGGTGCTGGATGCCTGTGTCACTCCGTCGACCGTTCCTCATCTTCGTATCTGTAAAATAGTAACGGTGGTGGACCTGCTTCGCTGGCAGGACCGGCAACGTCTCAATAACCGCTTGCAAAAGCTCTTGGAAGATCAGGTCCGATTTTCCGATATACTCCTGCTCAACAAAAAAGACCAGGTTACCGGGGACAGACTGGAACAATCCATCTCTGAGATTCAACAGATCAATCCAAAGGCATTCCTGACCCCGACCCATCAAGCCACTTTCGACACGGCAGAACTATACACCTCTCGGCCCGGCCGGGGATCGCCATCGTATTTCCAGTCCCCGAGAGAACAAGCCCACGTACACCATCACCTACATGTTCGCACATTTTCTTACCGGTGGAGCCGGCCCATCCACCGGCAGGCACTGGAGCGTTGGTTGCGCCAATCTCCGGACAATCTGTATCGGGTGAAAGGCTGTTTGCGATTGAAAGAACATCCCCATCAGCTGCAATCCGTCCAATACGCTTACGGCATTCCTTTGTTCACCCCTGAATACAGTTCCATGCCCATGATCACCGTTTTTATCGGTGAAAACCTTGAGGAAGAGCGGTTGAAGCACCAATTATACGAATTGGAGACTCGACAGTCATGAACCTCTGGCTTGATTCCCCAAATCCACACCGACTTCCTTCCTAAGGAACGCCTCAGAAAATATCCACTCCCGCCATCATGACATCCTTATCCGTTTTGCATGAATTCCACGCTCTTTGATTAAGAAACAGCCTGTCCCCCAAAGGGTTCAGGCCGTTTCGTCTTGGATGGAGCATTTGGAAAACTGTTGCTGGAAGTCGGCTGAGTTCAGGTCTTTTCCTATAATCACGATTTCACTTTGTCGTTTCTCCCCCAGTTTCCATTTTCGGTCGACGGTCGTTCCAAACAACATGTGTACGCCCTGAAAGACGACCCGCTCTTCCATGCCCTGAACATCCAGAAAGCCTTTATAGCGGAACATACGCTGACCGTACACCTGGATCCAGATTGAAAACAAAAGCTGGATTTTCTTTAGGTCGAGTGGTCGGTTTTCCCGCAAAACGAAGGCCTTGACATCATCGTCGTGCTTATGGTGATGTCCGTGTCCCTCGAGAAATTTGGGATCCAGCTCCAACTTCTTTTTGATATCAAAGGCTTTTATACCCAGCAGCTCTTTCAGATCGATACGGGAATAAACGGTCTGGTGAAACCGGGCCATGGGATTGATGGAGCGCAAGCGCCTTTTCAATCGATCCAGCTCCTCATGCTTCACCAAATCGATTTTATTTAGCAGCACCACATCGGCGAAAGCCACTTGTTCCATGGTTTCATCCTGTTCATCCAGATGCTGGTCCGCATGCACCGCATCCACTACCGTCACGACTGCGTCCAACATAAAGGCCTCAGCAATCCCCTCGTCGACGAAGAACGTTTGAGCCACTGGTCCCGGATTGGCCAAACCCGTTGTCTCAATAATCACTCGATCAAAATAATGATTTGACTCGATCAACTGGTTCAGGATCCGGATGAGGTCTCCGCGAACTTGACAACAAATACACCCGTTGTTCATCTCAACGATCTCCTCTTCCGACCCTTGCAGGAGTTCATTGTCTATTCCCACTTCACCAAACTCATTTACAATCACTGCTATTGTTTCTCCATGATCGCCCGTAAGCACATGGTTGAGAAGGGTGGTTTTGCCCGCTCCCAAAAATCCGGTCAATACCGTCACGGGGATCGGTTCGTTTCCATGTTTTTTCATTATCATCCCTGCTTTCGGATATGAGAATCGATGACTTCCCCTTCCTCACCGTCTCCGCCCGAAAAAGAGGATCCGATCAATTCCTAAAATCCTCTTTCTTCTCTCTCCGTCTATGTATGCCCCACTCAGTAAATCGTAATGATTATGTTTTATTATTGTTGAAACCAGTCTAATACACTCCACTTTAAAATGTCAAATAACCACTCTATATAAGTGAATAGATGAATCATAACCCCCTCTTGAAAAAGGGGGATCCGCAAGTTATTATTCGTATAAGTTATGATCTATATGGAGGATAACCGGGATGTTGGAATGGACAATTATCGGAGGGGGAATCCAAGGTTGTACCCTGGCCACCTATCTGCTACGAACAGGAAAAACATCAGTAGACCGGATGGCCGTTGTCGATCCCCATTCGGATCCGCTTCACCAGTGGTTTCGCTTGACGGAGATCCTGAAGATGCCTTTTCTCCGTTCACCGGCGGTTCATCATATCGACGTCGACCCCTTTGCGCTGCGCAAATACGCTCAATCGCCACAGGGATGGGCATGGTCAACGTTTACTTTTCCTCAGGAACGCCCGTCTCTGGAACTGTTCAATCGGCACTGTCTTCATGTTTTGGAATCCATCCAACTGAAGGAATCCTGGGTTAAAGGGCAAGCTGCCGGCCTCGCTAGACGAAAGAGTGGATGGCGTGTTCTCCTGAAGGATGGTCGTGAGATCGATAGTCAACGGGTGGTGCTGGCTATGGGGTTAAGTGAACGTCCCTTTTGGCCGAAGTGGAGCCAGAGTCTGAAAAGGCAAGGTGCCAGCGTTTTTCATCTCTTCAGTTCCCCCTCCCCGGACTTAACCGAGCTTCCCACTCCTGTCACCATCATCGGCGGGGGAATCAGTGCTGCCCATGCCGCTATTCGGCTTAGCAAGCTCTACCCTGCAGAAACACGCCTGATTACCCGTCATTGCTTGCGCATTCATCAGTTTGATTCTGATCCTGGATGGCTTGGCCCCAAAAACATGCGTTCATTTCAACAAATAAACGATTATCAACAGCGGCGAAATCTGATCCAGAAAGCACGCCACCGGGGATCCATGCCTTCAGATGTGCACGCGGAGTTGAAGCAGGCGGAACAAAAAGGAAGGCTTGACATATACACAGAGGAGGTTTATTCGGCAACATTCAATAAAAAACGTATCCACCTTTATGCCAAAGAAAAAAATAACCTACCTGAAACAGGATCCATCATCCTGGCAACCGGGTTTCATACCAGCCCTCCAGGGATGGAGTGGTTAAAACCAACCGTGGAAAAGTGGAGCCTGCAGTGCCACCATTGCGGCTATCCCATCCTTTCTCCCCACCTGGAGTGGGCCCCGGGCCTATCGGTTACCGGATGCTTGGCAGAACTTGAATTAGGTCCCGTTTCTAGAAATATTGCCGGTGCCCGCCGCGGAGCGGAGCGGATCTTACGGGCGAATGAAGTCGAGCCCGACTAGACCAATCGAACACCGGCGGTTAGGAAAAGATAAGTGGGTACCGCCGGTTGACAAACCGTTCTATAGGGACTATCATTCACATAAATCGTAATGATTCTTATAAAGAGAGGAGTGAGACCATGGCAAAAAAATCAAAGATAGCGCGGGAGAAACAACGGCAGAAAACGGTGGAGAAATATGCCGCCAAACGGGCGGAATTGAAGGCAAAAGGGGATTACAAAGCGCTTTCCCAGCTGCCTCGAAACGCTTCCCCCACTCGCCTTCACAACCGTTGCGAAATTACGGGACGCCCCCGCGGTACCATGCGGAAATTTGGCATATCTCGCATCAAATTCCGCGAACTAGCCCACAAGGGACAAATCCCCGGTGTGAAAAAAGCCAGCTGGTAATGAATCCGTTAAAACGAAACGATTATGATAAAAGCGCAACCTTCTGAAACAGTCTACCGGTCTGCCCGCAGACGGAGCGTTTCAAATGCAAAAACAGCCCCGATTCGTGGGCTATTTTTATCTGTTACAAAGTCCCCCCTTGACGACACACGCACAAAAACAAAACCCGGTACTCTGAGTGTACAGAGTACCGGGTTTTTGCCCCTGTCGACGGACGCTTTTCCCCTTTTATCTTTCGGTTCCACTTATTTTTCCAACAGGCTTTCCCCTGCAATTCCGGGATGTGTCATTTCGTATGGGTCCAAGATCAAATCGAGTTCCTCTTCACTCAGGACATTGTATTTCAAGCACAATTCGCGGACGGAGCGACCGGTTAGGATCGCCTCCCGCGCGATTCGAGCAGCAACTTCGTATCCGATGTGCGGGTTGACCGCCGTGATCACGCCGACGCTCTTTTCCACATTTTCTTTTAGCTTTTCCTGATTCGCCTCGATTCCGGCCAGGGCGTAATCCGTAAACGCACGAAATGCGTTGTTCATGATACTGATGGATTGAAGCAAATTAAATACGAGCACAGGCTCCATCACATTTAACTCCAGTTGCCCGGCTTCAGACGCAAGGCAAATCGTGTGGTCGTTACCGATGACTTGAAAAGCAACCTGATTGATCACCTCCGCCATCACGGGGTTCACTTTCCCAGGCATAATGGAAGAACCGGGCTGGCGGGCCGGTAATGAAATCTCAGCCAATCCCGCACGGGGACCGGAGGCCATTAATCGCAGGTCGTTGGCCATTTTGGACATATTCATCATACAAACTTTAAGTGCAGCGGAAACTTCGGTATACGTGTCCGTGTTCTGGGTGGCATCCACCAGGTGATCGGCGCTCACCAAGGGAAATCCGCTGATATCCGCAAGGTGTCTTACAACGATCCGGATATAACGCGGATCAGCATTTAGTCCTGTTCCAACGGCCGTCGCACCCATATTGACCTCATACAGATGTTGACGGGATTGCTTAATTCGCTTGATGTCACGTTCCAACACCCGGTGATAGGCTTCAAACTCCTGGCCTAGACGTATGGGAACGGCATCCTGCAGGTGTGTCCGTCCCATTTTAATGACGGGATCAAACTCTTTCGCTTTCTGCTGAAACCCATCGCTCATCTCCTGCATGGTGACAAGCAATCTTTCCAACAGGTAAAGGGTGGCGATATGAATGCCGGTGGGAAAAGCGTCATTCGTGGATTGAGCCATGTTGACATGGGTATTGGGGCTTAATTGAAAATAGTTCCCTTTTTGTTCTCCCAAAAGTTCAAGTCCGCGATTGGCGATCACCTCATTGGCATTCATATTGATGGAGGTTCCGGCTCCGCCTTGAATCGGATCCACGATAAATTGATCGTGCCACTTTCCATCGATGATTTCCTGAGCTGCTGTAAGGATCGCATTTCCCAATCGCGGGTTTAGACGACCGATATCCATATTCGCCATGGCGGCCGCCTTTTTTACCATCGCCATGGCACAAATAAGAGAGGGATGAAGCCGATAGCCGGAAATGGGAAAGTTTTCGGTGGCACGTAATGTTTGAATGCCATAATAAGCATGGACAGGGATTTCTTTTTCCCCGAGAAAATCTTTTTCTATCCGGTATGACGTATCCATGATCTTGTTGTTCATCGTATCATCCGCTCTCTTTTTGATATTCCAAAGAAAGATCATGGGCAATCGGTGTTTCCATGATTCTCTTCACTTCTTGGAGATCGTTCGTTTTCCCTAATGTCCACATCAACTTGGCCACCATGGCTTCCGTGTTCATATCCCTTGAAAGGATAATCAGGTTTTGGGCGACTTTTCGTCCCACTTCATACAAAAACAGATCTTCTCCCTCTTCCAAGCATTGAGTGGTAATTACAACCGCCATTTCCGAAGCAATCATTTCTTTTAATTTGGGAAGCAAATCCCTTTTTTCAAATGGGATGCCCCCGTTTCCGTAACTTTCAATGATCACCCCTTTATATAAGCCTTTGATGCAGTCGAAGAGTTCCGGCTTCGTTCCCGGATACAGTTTCATTACAAAAACATCGGGGCACAAGGAAGTATCCAATTTCAATTCTTTCTTCTCCGTGGAAGGGATTCGTTTATGGTAATGGACTTCGGACTGATGGATAAATGCCACATAAGGGTGATTGATGCTTTCAAAAGCGTCATAGCTTTTCGTTCTCATTTTTACCGCTCGGGTTCCCTGTATGACCCTGCCGTCGAAAACCATATAAACCCCGCCGATGTCTTCACAAGCAAACCGTGCCGCATCCAGAATATTCTTTTTGGCATCCGTTTTATCATAATGGATCGGCACCTGCGAACCAGTAATGACGATGGGCTTGGTTCCATTTTGCAGCATATAGGAAAGGGCTGCTGAAGTATAAGCCATGGTATCGGTTCCATGGGTAATAACAAAACCGTCATAACGGTGGTAACTCTCTGCGATCGTTTCCGCGATCTGAGCCCATAACTCCGGTTGCATGTTTGTGCTGTCTATATTCATCAGTGTTTGGTGTTCCATGTCATAATCTCGGGATTGCGGCAAATAGCCTAACAGGTCTGCCGCGGTCATTCCGGGAGCCAGTCCATCTTTTCCATCGACTGAAGCAATCGTTCCGCCGGTAGTAAGTAAAAGTAATTTTTTCATTGGCTACACCTCTATTCACAAGTAGCACCCTATTGTCATCACGTTCACTTTTCGATAAGATAAATCCGTACGCATTTCGCGTACTATAAGCCTAATTATAATCATAATTGCGCACAAATCAACCGAAATGTATTCCAATTGCGTACGATCGGACGGGGGGCCAGGCGATGTTTTTGGATCGATTAAGTGAATTGAGAAAACAGAAAAAGTGGTCGATACAAGAGGCAGCCGACAGACTGGGAATTCCAAAAAGCACTTATGCCGGATATGAATCCGGTTATCGCCGACCCTCTCTGGAAGCATTAACATTAATGGCTGATTTGTTTGAGACCTCTCTTGATGATCTGATGGGCCGGGTAAACGATTCGACTTTTCATTCCGGAGAAGAAAATAAGATGGACACGCTCGAATTGACGAAACTGGGGGAAGTCAACCTCACTGTTGATGGAAAATCTCTTTCGGTAGAAGAAATCCATCAATTGATCGCCTTTATTCGAGCAAAGAGGGAATTGGAAAAATACGAGAATATCCCCGGTTAAAGAGAGCAAAAAACCATCCCATCATACGGAATGGTTTTTTACACGCTCTGGATAAACGCCCACCTGATGCTCCTTTTTTAAACAAACCGTTTCAACTATCCGCATATTCGCCTTCCCAGGCTCCCGTTGTTCCACCACGGTTTTTCTCCTATAACCACCAACGCCGCTGCAGGAGCAACGTGCTATGGACACCCAGATGATATCGAAACCATTCCGCCCTCTACCCCAATTCCCGCTCCAATATTTGTAGGGAGACCATGATTTCATCTCTCTATGACAAAAAAAGGAGCTTCGGCAAGCTCCGATCCGTACACTCCTTTTTAGTGCAACCTTGACGTTAATACATCCGCCTTCCCGGGGGCACCTCCCGATCCGGCCGGATCAGGGCGACTTCGCCGTTCTCTGTGTCCACTCCCAACACCAGTACCTCTGAGCGAAAACCGGCGATTCGTTTGGGAGGAAAGTTGGTCACTGCCAACACCTGGCGCCCCACCAATTCTCCCTGACTGTACAAATCCGTGATCTGGGCACTGCTCTGCTTTACACCGATGGTTTCTCCAAAGTCGATCCACAGTTTGTATGCCGGTTTACGCGCTTCTGGAAAGGGTTCCGTGCGGGTAATGGTACCCACATGGATTTCCAACTTAGTGAAATCTTCGTATTGGATTTGCGACATTGGCTGCTCTCCTTTTGCTCACGGTAAATGGAATAACCAGCAAACCCTCCGCCTGCGACTCATTCTTTAACCCTTCATTGTTCACCGCTAGGACATCGGTGAGCCGTTATCTCTTTTCTTATTTTTCATCCCCAGGTTCCTGTTGTCCCAACGGAGTATCCCCCACTCCTTTTTTAGCAGCATCGGCACCGCTATCGGCGATCCGGGCAAGTGAGCGAGCGATCAACTCCTGTGCTTTCACCCATCGCCACGCCAACCATAGTACAACCAAAGCCAACAGCAGTGGAAGCAGTCCTGCGATTGCCATCATCATCATCTGAAATACCATCGTTCCCATCTCAAAGTTCATTTTCTCTCCTCCAATCACGGCACGATCCACTAGTTTCTCAAAAGGCGGGGGCCATCCGTTCTGGGGCGTGTACAATCCGCCATCCGTATCTCCCCATAGAAATGCTCAGTCATTTTTACTTTCGCTCCTATGTGCCGCATTCCTCTTCAAAAAACAAAAAACCACCGGCTTTGCTCCTGGTACCGGTGGTGGTCGTTCTATTTCTTTTGTTGTTTGAATCGCTCCAGCCCTTCGGCGGCGGCCTGTTGTTCCGCTTCCTTCTTGGAACGGCCGGTACCGCTGCCCAGCTTTTGTCCCGACAGCCAGACTTCGGCCACAAACTGCCGGTCATGAGCCGGTCCCTGCACATCGACGATGTGGTACTCCAGAGCACCCAAGCGCTCCTGCTGCACCGCTTCCTGCAGCTGGCTCTTGGCATCGGTCGCTTGAGCCAACCAGGACTCGTCGATCTGCGGAAAGATCTTGGCCTCCAGGAACTGCCGGATGGCGTCCAATCCTTTTTCCAGATACAAAGCCCCGATAAACGCTTCAAACACATCAGCCAAGAGGGAGGGACGATTGCGTCCCCCAGTCATCTCCTCCCCGCGTCCCAATCGAATATGATCACCAAACCGGAGTTGACGGGCAAACATGGCCAAAGAAGGCTCACATACCACCCGCGCCCGCATCCGGGTCAGGTCTCCTTCCTTCATCTTGGGAAACCGCTGGTAGAGGTATTCAGAGACCGTCAGTTCCAACACCGCATCCCCCAGGAATTCCAGCCGCTCGTTATCCGGAAGCATCCGGATGCCCTTTTTTTCATGGGCGTATGAGGTATGGGTGAAAGCTTGTTGATACAGGGAATGGTCCTGGAGGTCCAAGCCCGTGGACTGTCCCAGCTCAGCCAGGTTCATGCATGCATCACCTGCTTATTCCGCTTCGTCGAAGGCTTTCAGAGCAATCGTGGCGTTATGGCCGCCGAAGCCGAAAGAATTGGATAGGGCCGCTTTGACCAACACCTTGCGTGCTTCATTGGGCACGTAATCCAAATCGCATTCCGGGTCCGGGTTGTCTTGGTTGATCGTGGGAGGCAAAATCCCCTCTTTCAGGGCTAATGCGGTTGCGATTGCCTCCACACCACCGGATGCTCCCAACAAGTGACCCGTCATCGACTTGGTGGAGCTGACAGCCAGTTGGTAGGCGTGTTCTCCGAAGATGGCCTTGATCGCCATCGTTTCGAATTTGTCATTAAATTCGGTGGACGTTCCATGAGCATTGATGTACCCGACTTCTTCCGGTTTTAAACCGGCATCTTCCAACGCCCGTTTCATCGAGCGGGCGGCCCCTTCCCCTTCCGGAGCCGGGTGGGTCAGATGGTAGGCATCCCCGCTCATGCCGTAACCGGCCACTTCGGCGATAATGGTTGCCCCGCGGGCACGGGCATGTTCTTCGCTTTCCAGGATAAGAACCCCGGAACCCTCACCCATTACAAAACCGTCCCGGTCCTTGGTGAAGGGCCGGCTCGCTTTTTCCGGTTCATCATTACGGGTAGACATCGCCTTTGCTGCACAAAAGCCTGCAAAAGCCATGGGAGAAATGGTTGCTTCCGCCCCGCCGGCAAGCATCACATCCGCGTCACCGCGCAGAATGATCTTCGCCGCGTCACCGATGGAATGGGTTCCCGTGGCACAGGCGGAAATGGCTGCACTATTGGGACCCTTGGCACCGGTGGCGATGGAGACTTGTCCCGCCGCCATGTTGGCGATCATCATCGGGATGAAGAAGGGACTGACCCGTTTGGGTCCGCGTTCCACCAACGTCCGGTGCTGTTCTTCCCATGTCTTCAACCCGCCAATCCCGGACCCGATGTAGACCCCGACACGATCCGCATCCAGTCCTTTCATATCCAGACCGGAGTTATCCAACGCTTGTTTAGCTGCCACCACGGCAAATTGGACAAACCGATCCATCCGGCGTGCTTCTCTGCGATCAAAGTGATCCAACGGATTAAAGTCCTTCACTTCCGCCGCAATCCGGGTGGAGAAGTCTGTGCTGTCAAACTGGGTGATGGGACCCACGCCGGATTTTCCTTCGATCAAGTTATTCCAAAATGTCGGTATATCATTGCCGATCGGTGAAATGACCCCCAGACCGGTGATCACGACCCGTTTCGCCAATTGAGTCACCGCCTTTTCCAAAACAAAATGGGAGGGAACTGATAGAGAAGGTAGAAAGTCCCGTGTAAAAGAACGGGACTTTGTTACCTGTTAAGAGCGGGAATTGATATAAGTAACAATATCTCCCACCGTGTTGATTTTCTCCGCTTGATCATCGGAGATTTCCAAGGAGAATTCATCTTCTAATTCAAGGATCAAATCCATTACATCCAGGGAGTCCGCTCCCAGATCGTCCTTGATCGCCGCTTCGGGGGTCACTTCAGCGGTGTCCACTCCGAGACGGTCCACGATGATTTTTTGTACTCGTTCCAGCGTATCTGCCATGTCCTTCACCTCCCTTTCGTATTATACGAAATGTCCTGCCAAAAATCGAGATTGGATGTGCTGTTGTCGGTCGGTATTCGTTAAAAGGGGACCCTAAGACGTCACCATGCCGCCGTCCACACTCAGCGTCTGACCCGTGATGTAAGACGCCTGGTCAGAGGCTAAAAAGGTGACGGCATGAGCGATGTCTTCCGGTTTGCCCAGACGGGACAAGGGGATTTGATCCAGGAGCTCTTTTTGGACTTCCTCACCCAGTTGGGCGGTCATATCCGTCTCGATAAAGCCCGGTGCAATGGCGTTCACCGTGATTCCACGGCTGGCCAACTCCTTGGCAGTCGTTTTGGTGAGGCCAAGTACACCCGCTTTGGCCGCCACATAGTTGGCTTGCCCGGGATTGCCGATCAGACCGACCACAGAACTAATGTTTATGATGCGGCCGGACCTCTGTTTCATCATGGGCCGGGTCACCGCTTTGGTACAGAGGAAGACCCCTTTTAAGTTGGTGTCCACCACCTGATCCCAATCCGTCTCCTTCATGCGGAGCATCAAGTTATCCCGAGTGATGCCGGCATTGTTCACCAGGATATCGATTCGTCCGAACGCTTCCAACACCTGTTTGACAGCGGAATTCACTTGACCCGCATCCGACACGTCACACTGGATCATCTCCGCTTGGCGTCCGGCCTCGCGGATGCGGGAAGCCGTCTGCTCTGCGGCTTCCCGATTGCCGGCGAACAACACGGCCACATCGGCTCCCGCTTCAGCCAAAGCGACAGCGATCGCCCGTCCGATTCCACGGGAACCTCCGGTCACCATGGCAGTCTTTCCGCTCAACATGATATCCCCTCCTTTTAACCCAGCTTTTCCAATGCTTTGCGCAAGGATTCCATGTTTTGGATAGACAGGGCGTTCACCCGCCGATCCACTTTGCGAACCAAACCGGTTAGGACATTGCCGGGTCCGATCTCCACAAACGTGTCCACTCCTTGCTCCAACATCCAGCGCACACTGTCTTCCCACAACACCGGGGAATAAATCTGTTGGACCAATTTGCGGCGGATGGCATCCACATCCGTCTCCGGACGAGCGGACACATTGGTCACCACCGGTATGTACGCCTGCTCCAGCGGAAGAGCGGACAGAACTTCTTCCATCTTATCCGCCGCCGGCTTCATCAAACGGGAGTGGAACGGCCCGCTCACCGGCAAAGCGATCACGCGGCGGGCTCCCGCCTCTGCAGCCGCTTGGGACGCTTGTTCCACCGCTTTCTTTTCCCCGGAGATCACCAATTGACCCGGACAGTTGTAATTGGCCGGTTCCACCACCTGTCCCTGCTCCCGGATCTCCTCGCAAATCGTATCCACCGCTTCCCGTTCCAAGCCGATGACGGCAGCCATCCCGCCCTGCCCGGCTGGTACCGCCTCTTCCATCAGGAGACCCCGTTGCCGAACGGCGGCAACGGCATCTTCAAAGCGGAGCACTCCTGCCGCTACCAAAGCGGTATATTCCCCCAAAGAGTGACCGGCTACAAAGTCGGGCTTTCCGCCCCACTCCCGCTCCACCAACGCTAACAGAGAAGCACTCGTTGTCAAGATCGCCGGTTGGGCATTCGCCGTCAGACGCAACTCATCCTCCGGCCCTTCAAAGGCAAGCTTGGATAAGGAGAATCCCAATACGTCATCGGCCTGCTCAAACCGATCCCGAGCCAAGGCATCAGCCTCAAACGCCTCCACGCCCATACCAACGGCCTGGGAGCCTTGACCGGGAAAGAGAAACGCCGTTTTCCCCACAGGTATCCCTCCTCTAGCTATTGCGCAGTCGGCATGGTCCACTTCATGACCGATGCACCCCAGGTCATTCCACCGCCAAAGCCGACCAAAACCAGCGTATCCCCCTGATGAATACGGCCCGTTCGCACCGCCTCATCCAGGGCAACCGGGATGGAGGCGGAAGACATATTGCCGTATCGATCCAGGTTGACCACCACTTTATCTTGGGACAGGCCCAACCGCTGCACGGCAGTGTCGATAATCCGCAGATTGGCTTGATGCGGGATAAGGAAATCCACTTCTTCCTTGGAAAGTCCCGCCTTCTTCAACGCTTTCTCTGCCGAGGAGCCCAGAACCCGGACCGCGAATTTGAACACTTCCCGGCCGTTCATCGAAATGAAATGAAGCCGCTCATCCAATGAGGTTTGGGAAGCCGGAATGCGGGAACCGCCGGCGGGTTGTTTTAAAAGATGACCGCCGGAGCCGTCTCCCCCCAGTTCGAAGGAAAGGAATCCTTCCCCCTCCTCTACCGGGCCTAAGACAGCCGCTCCCGCCCCATCGCCAAACAACACGCACGTGTTGCGATCCGTAAAATCCGTAATCTTGGAAAGGCAATCCACTCCGATCACCAGTGCATGTTGATACAAACCGGTCTGGATAAACTGGGCCGCCGTTGCCACACCGTATAAAAAACCGGTACAGGCAGCGGACAAATCAAAGGTGGCGGCACGGTCCGCTCCCAATTGGTCTTGCACCAGGCAGGCCGTGGCCGGAAATGACATGTCCGGTGTGACCGTCGCTACGATGATCAAATCCAGATCGGACGGGGTCAGCCCCGCTGAATGAAGGGCACGCCGGGCCGCTTCCACCGCCAGATCCGAGGACGCCTGGTTATCATCAGAAACCCGGCGTTCCCGGATCCCCGTCCGGGATACAATCCAATCGTCACTGGTATCTACCATTTTTTCCAAGTCTGCATTGGTCAACACCTTTTCGGGCAGATATGACCCGGTACCGATGATGCCCACCGATTTCACCGGTGCTCATCCCCTCTCCAATCGATTTAATTCTTCGGTGATCCGGGTGGTCACCTGTTGTTTGACATACAGCCGCGCCTGACGAACCGCATTAAAAACGGCACGGGAGTCGGAAGAGCCGTGCGCTTTCACCACCGGTCCCTGAAGCCCCAGGAGAGGGGCACCCCCATGCTCCTTGTAATCCATGTCGGTAGCAAAACGCTTTAGTCCCGGCTTCAGAATCGCCGCCGCCAACTTGGTAAACGCAGTTCGGGTAAACTCTTGTTTTAACCGGTCAAAGATGGCTTTCGCCACCCCTTCCGTGTTTTTCAATAAAATATTTCCGCTGAATCCGTCACACACCAACACATCACAGTTCCCGCTCAACACATCCCGCGCTTCCACATTGCCGATAAAGTGGATGGGCAAAGCGGAGATCCGGCTGTACGCCTCTTTCGTGAAGGCGGTTCCCTTCGCTTCTTCCGCTCCGATATTCAACAATCCCACTCGCGGACGGGCAAAACCCAGTACCGACTCCGCATATAGACTTCCCATCAGCGCGTACTGCTCCAGGTGTTCCGGACGTGCTTCCGGATTGGCCCCCACATCCAGAACCAGCATTCCCTGCTGATTGAGGGTGGGAAAGACCGGCGCCAGCGCCGGACGTTCAATGCCGGGCAAACGTCCGGTCACGAGAAGCCCTGCCGCCATCAAGGCACCGGTGTTGCCGGCGCTGATAAACGCTTCCGCTTCTCCTTCCTTCACCATGCGGCACCCTCTGACGATGGAAGAATCCTTTTTTCGCCGAACTGCCTTTACCGGTTCCTCATCCGTCTCGATCCGTTCGGTCACGGGAGTGACGATCACATTGGACAGTGACTCCTGCGGCAGATGAGGTTGTACCTCTTCTTGCAGGCCCAACAGATAGAATCGGGTATCCGGCCATTCTCTCGCCGCCTGCAGGATTCCTTCGACCATGGCTTGGGGGGCATGGTCTCCTCCCATGGCGTCAAAAGCGATGCGCATCATTGGTCCTCCTTCGAACGATAAACATCAAACACACCTTGAAATACCGTTTCATCCCTCACCCGGGTTTGTACATCCACCTGGGTACGGGAAGGGGTCACCTTCACCACCACCGCTTTAGCCACACATCGTTCACCCAGGCGGACCGGTCGCACAAATCGGATACTCGCTGTCGCCGTCAGCACCACTTCGGAATCGACGACGGCCACGGCCAGGGAATTGGCCTGTGCGAACAAATGGTGTCCACGGGCGATCCGGGTACGGGCAAACACATGCTCTTCCCGGATTTCCAGAACCGATTGTCCACTCTGATCCAGCCGCAGCTCCGTCACTTCCCCGATGACTTCTTCCGGATAAAGCGATCGCACATTGCGTTCGGCCATGTGTTTGATGCGCTCCCGAAGTTCCGGGATTCCCAGTTCCATCCGGTCCAGGCGGATGGTCTGGATACTGACCCGGTACCGGCTGGCCATCTCTTCGTCCGTTAGGAACGGTTCCCGCTCCAGGGCCAGCTGTAACTCTTTCTGTCGATCTCGTTTAGACAGGCGCACAGCGAGGGGTTCACCACCTTTATTATAACCACATGTTAATACCAAGTACTAAGCCAGTATACATAATGGAAACGCCTTTGACAACCCAACCAATTGTTCTTCACTTAAGCGTATAGAGGCCGATCCACCCTTTCTTTTTTCTGATCCCTTTTGGACAAAAAAGAACAAGGACCTCATGGGTCCTTGTCACTTTTTTCTTAACCGTCATCAGTCGTTGACGACATCGTTTCCTTTGTAGTAACCGCACTCTTTGCACACGCGGTGGGACAGCTTCATTTCACCGCACTGCGGGCAACGCACCATACCCGGTACGGACAGCTTGAAATGAGTCCGGCGCTTGCGTTTGCGGGTTTTGGAAGTCCGTCGAAAAGGTACTGCCATGTTTCTCACCCCCTTGACAGGTGACCGGCTATCGTCATCAGCCCCGGTCTTTAAAGAACTCCTGCAACTTGGCCAAACGGGGATCCACCCGCCCGGTGTCGCAATCGCAGGATTCGTGATTCAGATTCACGCCGCACACCGGGCACAATCCTCGACAATCCAGCCGACAGACCGGAGCCAGCGGTAAACCCAAAAGCAACGCTTCCCGAATGTAGGGAGTCAGATCTGTCGGGCGATCCAGCTGCACCAGCCGAATCTCTTCCCCTTCCTCCTCCGCTTCCCGCACTACCCGTTCCTCATCGGAGAATGCCTGAAACCAGTCCATTTCCAACCCTTGAGAAAACGGGGTCAGACATCGCGAACAACGAAACCGTCCCTCGGTCCGTTGCTTTCCCTGGACTTGATACGTTTCCCGGTCTTTCCAAGCCAGGATCTCCACTTGAAGCGGTTGAAGGGAGAGAAGGTCTGGACTTTCTTGCTCCAACCCTTCCAGAGCAACTTCACCCTTTTGCTCCACCGGCTGTTGATGCAATTCCCGAAATCGAATCTTCATATCGACTACTCCCTCATTCAAACAGGGTAATTATATGTTATCCGAGCAGGGGCTGTCAATGTCTCTTCCCTGTCAGGAAGGACGAAAAAGAGCCGTTGTTCGATAGGACTTATGAAGCCCGCCCTGCAACTTCCTGCTCTTTAAGATATTGAACAGCTTCCTTTAAGGTACGGACTGGAACAATCGCCATATCACTCCCGATCTTACGGGCTGTCGTCTTGGCTTTTTTCTCATTGGAATCCTGTTCTCCCTGATCAGCGGGAACAAAGAAAATATCCGCGTTTTCCTTCTCCGCGGCCAAGATCTTATGCTGGATTCCACCAATCTGTCCCACCTTCCCCTCCGGGGAAATGGTACCCGTACCGGCCACCCGCAACCCATCAGTCAAATCTTGATCGCCCAACTGATTGAGAATCTCCAACGAAAACATCAAACCGGCAGATGGTCCCCCAATCTCGTCAGCGTGGATGGTCACTTTTGGCTGGGCCTCCACCCGGCGTAGCGTAACGGGTTCAATCCCGATGCCGGGGCGATCTTCTCCCCCGGACTTGGCCAGAGATGCCAGTTCCAGTTCCTGCTCTTTTTTATCGCCGCCGCGGCTGATGACCAGTCGCACCCGTTCACCCGGCTTTTTGTCAGCCAGGTAGGCCAATAGTTCTTCGGCGCTTTCTATCTTGCGATCATCGGCTTCTTGGATGATGTCGCCCTGCTTGAGCACCTTGGCCGCCGGCATCCCGTCCAGTACCCGGAATACTTCCACTCCCAGCAGCTTCTCCTCAACCGGCCTGCCCGCCTCCCGGTAAGCGGCCAATACGGCATTATACTGGGACTGCCTCATAATCTCCTCCTGCACGTGCTGATAGCGTTTCGGATCGCCATTCTGTCCCAAGACATCTTTCTTGGGCACCAGTTCCAGCCGGGAATCGACTTGGGAGGCCAGATAGCCGACCACATTCCCTTCCCGCATCGACACGGTCGTCATGTAGAAGGTCCCTTTTTCATGATTGGAAGCATCCTCCACTTGAATCATGGGCCGTACTTCCAGAGCCGACCCCGGTTGAACAATATAGTAGGGCACCGGCACCATAAACAAAATGACGAATGCTGCCACAAATAGGATCCCGCCCGTTAACCAAGACCGCCACGCCCCTCTGGTTTGTATCGCCACTTAACCCACACCTCCCCGCTCTCCGATCAGACCCCGGATGCGGTCCATTTGTTCTCTAGCCGCCTCTTCCCCTCGTCGGATGCATTCATCCACTCGTGTAAACGCAGTGGGGTTGATATCCGCCAAATCCGGATGGATCAACACGTCCGCATCCACTGCTCGGGTATTGAGAATTTCTCGCTCCATCACGCTGAGAGTTTGAGCGATGACATCGAAAATATTGTCCATTCGCACCGTCGGCAAACATGGAACCACATCGACGGCGATGATCGCATCCGCTCCCATCTCTTTCAACACCTGAACCGGAATCCGATCAATCACTCCCCCATCCACAAGCGTCCGCCCTTCCCATTCTACCGGTTCAAAGATCCCGGGGATGGAGATGCTGGCCCGAACCGCCAGATCTGCCGGCCCTTCGCGAAAGACGACTTGCTCCCCCTTCGCCAGATCGGTTGCCACAACCGCTGTGGGAATGGAGAAATCTTCGAGTTTTTTCCCATGAGTCAAAAGACGGATGAGTCCCCTGACTTTGTCCCCGGTGATGAATCCGCGCTTGGGAACGGTCAGGTCCAGCCAGCTGTTTCGCTTGAGGTGAATCGCCAGCTCCTCAATCATATCCAGGGGAAGATTATTCGCATAAAGGACTCCAACCAAACTGCCCATGCTGCTTCCGGCTATAAAGTCAACGGGGATTTCCTCTTGTTGAAACACTTTGAGCACGCCGATATGCGCCAATCCCCTCGCACCGCCGGATCCCAACGCCAAACCCACTTTGGATCGCACCAAGCGCGGCTCCCCCTCTCCGTCAGGATGACAGGGTATGATCAGTGGGACAGGGGGTCTAATTCACCCTCTGTCCGCGTAGACATGTTATCAACATCTGATGAACGGGAGGATTTCCATGCGGCCGGCAAACCCCGCCCTCCAACCCCGTATCCGCTCCGCTCTGTTAGGAGCAGTGGCTTTGTTTCTCGTCCTGTCACTGATCTTTTTTCCGGAACAAGCCTTTCAATCATCACTGAAAGGGTTGAAAATATGGTGGGATGTCGTTTTTCCCGCCCTGCTTCCCTTTTTCATCGCTTCTGAAATCCTGATGGGTTTCGGTGTGGTCCATTTTCTCGGCGTGTTGTTGGAACCGTTGATGCGCCCGTTGTTTCGCGTGCCCGGAACCGGCGGATTTGTGATGGCCATGGGTTTGGCATCCGGCTATCCCATCGGTGCTAAATTGACCACCCGACTGCGGGAGCAGGAGCTGATCACCCGTTCAGAAGGGGAACGTTTGGTCTCCTTTACCAATACCGCCGACCCCCTTTTTATGTTCGGAGCCGTGGCAGTCGGTTTTTTCCATGATGTCTCACTGGGCGTCGCTATTGCTGTCGCCCACTATATCTCCAGTCTATTAGTGGGCATCCTGATGCGATTCCATGAGCCGGATGGTGCCGTCACCCCGATTGCACCACCGGATCAAACGTTTTTTCTTATGCGGGCTTTTCGTGCCATGCATCAGGCCCGGCTCGCCGATGGCCGCACCCTCGGTCAATTGATGGGAGACGCCATCACATCCTCCATGAACACCATCATGCTGGTGGGCGGATTTATTATCATGTTTTCCGTCATTATCGCCGTTTTGGACTCAGTCGGCTTCTTGACGCTCCTGGCTGCAGTGATCGGCTGGATCCTGAACTTGCTTCAATTTCCCGCCCAGCTGGCTCCGGCTGTCATCTCCGGCGCTTTTGAAATCACGCTTGGTGCCCAAATCACCAGTGAATCACCCGCCAGTATCCACATGGCTTACAAAATCGCCGTGGTCGGAGCCATCACCGCATGGAGCGGCCTGTCTGTCCATGCTCAGGTCGCCAGTCTGCTGAGCCGGACCGATATCCGATACGGCCCCTACTGTGCGGCTCGCGTGATGCATGGATTCCTGGCAGGCTGGATCACGCTTCTGACCTGGGAGCCGATCAACCGGTTTTGGTTCTCTTCCGAGACAGCGGTTCCCGCCTTTCTGCAGCAACTGTCGGAAGCGGAATCGTTTGCCGCCTGGGACGGCATCCGTCTGATCGCCACGCTGGCTGCCCTGTTCCTCGGTATCCTGTTGGCCTTTTCGATCCTGATCCACCTGTTACGCCATCTTCGTTTAAAAAGCACTCCTTGATTCATCTTTGTCTGCGATCATGCAAAATAACCCCCCAACAGGCACGCTTCGTTCGAATCAAACGTGCATCAGGGGTTTCCCTTCTTTCAGCTGTACCCGTATTTCTCTTTGAGAGCCTGTTCCACCACAGGCGGCACCAACCCGTTAATGTCGCCTCCGTACTGGGCCACTTCTTTCACAATGCGCGAACTTAAGAAAGAGTATTGGTTATTGGTCATCATGAACAGCGTTTCCACCTTGCCGTCCAGTTTGCGCATCATGGACGCAAATTGGAGCTCATACTCAAAATCGGAAATCGCCCGCAGCCCCCGAATAATCGCATCAGCCTGCCGATTATGTACATAATGGACCAACAGACCTTCAAATACGTCCACTTCCACATTGTCCAAGTCAGCCGTCACGTCCTGAATCAACTGCTTTCGTTCCTCAATCGTAAACAACGGTTTTTTTTGAGAGTTGTGAAGCACCGCCACCACCAACCGGTCGAATACGCGAGCTCCCCGATGAATGATATCCAAATGACCGTTGGTGATTGGATCAAAGCTGCCGGGATAAACAGCCAATTTCATTCTCCTTCACCTCCATCAACAGGATCACCCATTTGGTACAAATCAACCGCAATATCGCCAAATTCCAAAGAGCGAACCCGGGTTAGCTTTCCGTAACAGGGATTCAAAGGGGTGTCAGAGGCCCGTTCTGCAACCACTGTTCCGAGTGGTTCCAACAGCCCGTCCTGCGCAATCTGCTGCAGCACTTCGGTTAGGATCGGCTCCCGGTAGGGGGGATCCAGGAAAATATATCGGAAGCGAGCCTCCCGTTTCGTCAGGGCACGAAGGGCTGCACGGGCATCACGACGGTATACTTCTGCCTGGCCCTCAAAACCGGTGATGCGCAAGTTCTCACGAACCACCCGCAGGCTGGCTCCACTCTGGTCGACAAAGACCGCATGATCAGCCCCCCGGCTCAACGCTTCCAAGCCCAGGGAGCCGGAGCCGGCGAACAGATCCAGCACCCACCCCCCCTCCAGATAGGGCCCGATCACCTGGAACACCGATTCTTTCACCCGGTCCGTCGTAGGCCGAACATGAAACCCGGAAACGGTTTTTAACCGCTTTCCTTTTCCTTTTCCCGCTATGATCCGCATGTTGATCCCCTCTGCATTTCCTCGTCAATTGAACGTTTTTATCCTACCACAAAGCCCAGATGCATGGAAATGAATGCGATTCAAAAAAAATGAATCCATTCTGTATAAATTTCTCGATTCCGGTAATGATAGGAGGGACGGCGTCGGGAGATGCTGTCAAACCGCGGAGAAGACTTACGTTTCCCCATAAGCTCTTCCTCCGGTTTCTCCTCTCCCATTCAGTGTTCGCGATCGCGAACACCATTGACCCGCAAACATGCGGGTTCTTTTTTTTTGTTTAAAAAATTGATCCCAAGGGTATAAGCCCTTAGGATCCTTTTATTCCCATCTATCGTTTTCTGTGACGATTCCGGGATCGTACGCCACGGGTCCGCCGGCCTTTAACACGGGCACGGGGACTATCCAGCCCTTCCATCTCATCGTAAAGAGAGGGAAGGTCTTCCCAGTCTCTCCCAGACTCCCGGCGCTCCGTTTTCTTTGACTCTTGGCGCGAAGCAGGGAAATCCGTCCGTTGCTTGGGCTTTTCGTGACGAGGACTGCTCGGTTCCCAAGGGGCCTCGCCCCGACGGGATTCATCTGAACCCGGTGGCGGCATTTCCCATGGCAACGGCTCATCCAACCAAGCATCGGGATTCATGTGCGGCCCCCAACCCTTCTCGTCTTGCTGAGTGTCCTTAAAAGGCTGACCTCGGGAATCCCTCGGCCCCGATTCGCCTTGAGCACCTGGCGGAAGGGACCTCATTTCATCCCATCCCAGGAATCCAAAGCTGTCCGGAAACCCTTCAGAGGGGACCTGTGCCGGTTGCCCCTCCCTTCTTTTCCCATCGCTGTCGGCAGGCTGCTGTGAGAATGGGTCAGGATTATTCTGCAGCCACTCCCACCGGTTGAAATTCTCTCCCCTCGAGCTTTGCCGGTTATTCGAGCGGTTTTTCATTGGAGTGGTTCCTCCCTTCAAAAGGGGTTCAACTGCCTGGGTCGCAGTACACTACACCATATGCCCCGGCTGTATCGCCCGTCCGCGACATTTGCCCAGGGGAAAGCACCCAATTTCCCTAAGAGACCATCCGTTTCAGCATCAGCGCTTCGGTGGGAGTAATCACCCGTTGCGCCGCCAAGTGCTCCAACATGCGGGTGGTCAGCTCTTTCCATCGAGGATGCTGTTTCAGCTTTTCCACTTCATGTGGGGAAAGCAGCCGTTCCGCCCGATTCTCCAGAAATCGGATCAAACCCCAGCTTCCTCGGATCTGACGCACTTTTTTCGCCTCAGCAATCGTCTGTTTGATCAGCGTCGCCGTAATGGCTTGCCGTCCCAGGGTTTGGTTGACGGTTTGTGCGATTTCCCGATATAGGGCTTGATTGCCCATGGCCGATCACCTCCCTGTTGTGGGCTTCCCCCTATATCTATGCAGACACCTCCAACAAGGAACGTCTAAATCTCTCCGGCAACACAAGCGAACGATTGAACAAAGGACAGAGTTCTTCAAAAGGCGACAGAAAATTTTATTGCATTATTGTTTTCTATGTATTTACAACATTGTTCTTATTTGGTACATTAGAATTAGGCCAACTACCCGCTTTTCGGGATATGGTTTGAATGGACACAGTGACCCACCCACCAGGCAAGTGTAAGACATCTCCTCCTCTTTGCGAACGGACAAGGATTGCGGTTGGCTCAGGAACGGCTCATCTGTCCAAGCATGAAAGAAAGGGGGATACGAACGTGGAGAGATGGATCTTGGTGTTCTCTGCGGTCGTAAGATTGGTGGAAACCTTGATGCAGCTGTCCCAGCGATATGGACAGCGTCACAAGAGAAAAAACCGAAAAAAAAATCCCTACTTTTAGGCAGCAGGGTCCACAGATGATCGAAACCCGGGGGAGTGGGGTCCCCTGGGTTTTTCAATTCACATCCCATTATATGTAGGGGGCTTTGAATTAAATCTTGTCCAGCGCAAAAAATCAATCCATCATCGATGCTTCTTTTTCAAAGGCTTGAATCCAACAGCGGAGTGGCGCATACTCCTCTTCCACCCACAAGTCATCCGATTCCACTAACCGGACGGCGTCTGCACGGGCCACTTCCAACACCTTCCCATCTTCCACCAAATCCGCCACCTTAAACTCCGGCACCCCGCTCTGTTTAAATCCAAAGAAATCACCGGGACCCCTCAGTGCCAAATCTCGCTGGGCGATTTCAAAGCCGTCGGTGGTTTCCGTCATCACGCGCATCCGTTCAATCCCGGTCTCCGAGGATGGATTGGCCACCAAAATACAGGTGGACGCCTCTTGGCCGCGTCCCACCCGTCCCCGCAATTGATGCAGCTGGGCCAATCCGAATCGGTCTGCATCATAAACGACCATCACGGTGGCGTTGGGAACGTTCACCCCCACTTCCACCACTGTCGTGGAAACCAACACTTGCACATCATTAGCGGCGAAACGCTTCATCACTTCCTCTTTTTCCGCCGCCGCCATCTTTCCATGTAACAATCCCACCCGGATGGGGGCCAATTCTTGAGCAGCCTCCTCAAAGACGGATTGAGCGTTTTGCAGATCTACTTTTTCCGACTCCTCGATCAGAGGGCAGATGATATACGCTTGCCGGCCCTCCCCGCATTGTTTCCGGATAAACTGAATGACACGGGGCCATACATCCCGCTTCACCCAATAGGTTTCCACCGGGAGCCGACCGGCAGGCAACTCGTCGATGGTGGAGACATCCATCTCTCCGTAGGCGGTAATCGCCAGGGTACGGGGAATCGGAGTAGCGGTCATATAAAGGACATCCGGATTTTCCCCTTTTTCCCGCAGTAAACTCCGTTGCTTGACACCAAAACGGTGCTGTTCATCGGTAATGACCAATCCCAAATTGCGGTAAGCCACCGCTTCCTGAATTAAGGCGTGGGTACCCACCACCACATCGGCCAATCCCATCTGGAGCTGCCCCATGACATCCCGCCGTTCCTTCGCCGTCATGCCTCCCGACAAGCCGACGACGGTCATCTCCCAGGGTTCCAACCATTCCTTCAGGGATTTCAGATGTTGTTCCGCCAAAATTTCCGTCGGCACCATCATCGCACCCTGATAGCCGCTCAAATAATTGGCATACAAGGCGATCGCGGCAACCACCGTTTTGCCCGAACCGACATCTCCCTGTAACAGGCGGGTCATCCGCTCCGGATGCCGCATGTCTGTCAGAATCTCGTTCACCACCCTGCGCTGGGCCTCTGTCAGAGGAAAGGGAATATGATTCACAAAGGCTTTCAACCGCTCCGGGTCGATGGAATGGGCAATTCCCGCTGCCTCTTTTTTCTCCTGGCGGCGACGCCACAAAAGTTTCAATTCGTAGAGAAATAATTCTTCATAAACCATCCGGCGCCGAGCCTGCCGCCCCTCCTCCCGGCCCTTGGGGAAATGGAGGAGTACCATCGCCCGGGCCCGCCCCATTAATTGATAACGTTCCAATAACGCCTGCGGCAGGATTTCCCTGATTTTCCCGCCAAATTGTCGAAACGCCTGGGCGATGGTTTTCCTGAGCCATGAAACCGTAACAGAAGCATTGACAGAGTAAACCGGCTCCAATCGTCCCACTTGTTTTTGTTGTTCTTCGGGGGTTAGAAACGCCCGATCCACGGTCAACCACAACCGGTGGGCATCCCATTTGCCGTGAACGGTTACTGTTTGGCCGGGCACCAGTTTATTTTTAAGGAAGTGTTGGTTAAACCAGACGAGGGAAATCGTCACCCCTTGCACCTGCATCCGGCAGGTGAGGCGCGACTTTTTCTTTCCGTACCAGCGAATGCTGGGAGAGCCGAACAAGGTTCCCTGTAGCGTAATTTTTTCCTCGTGGACGGCTTCACCCAAATCAGCGACGCGAAAATCTTCATACCGATACGGGAAATAGGCCAATAAGTCAGCAACGGTTCGAATCCCCAATGACGTCAAGTCTTCCGCCCGCTTTGTACCCACTCCCGACACTTCGGTTACCGGTGTGACATCCAAATTCATCCGTTTTGGGGCTTCCCGAATATTTTGCGCTCCAACGCGCGCCCGGTCGGGGTCGCCGCCAACCCTCCCAAAGCCGTTTCCTTCAAGCTGCTCGGCATATCCTGGCCGATGCGGTACATGGCGGTGATCACTTCATCGGTGGGGATGACGCTCTTTACACCAGCCATGGCCATATCCGCCGCCACCATGGCGATTGCGCCCCCCATCGCATTCCGCTTCACACAAGGCGCTTCCACCAGACCGGCCACGGGATCACAGACCAAGCCCAGCATGTTTTTTAAGGCGATCGCCACGGCTTCCGCCGACATGGCAGGGGTCCCCCCCGCCATCTCCACCATCGCCGCCGCAGTCATGGCTGTCGCAGATCCCACTTCCGCCTGACAGCCGCCGGCCGCCCCCGAGATAAAAGCATTGTTGGCAATACAGTATCCGATCGCCCCACTGACAAACAAGGCCCGCACCATCGTTTCCCGGTCGGAACCCAACCGTTCCGCCGCACTAAACACGCATCCCGGCAGGATCCCGCATGCACCCGCTGTGGGAGTGGCGACCACCGTCCCCATCGCTGCATTGGTTTCCGACACCGCCGTTGCACGGGAGACCGCGTCCAGGACGGCTTTTCCGGATAATAACACCGGTGCCTTTTCCATATGACGGCGGATTTTTTCCGCATCGCCCCCGGACAAACCGCTCTGGGAGTGGACCCCTTCCAAGCCCTTTTGAACCGCCTTTTCCATTACATTCAGATTCTCTTCCATCTGGCCGAACACTTCTTCACGGGATCTTCCGAATGTCTCCATCTCCTTCAGAATCATCACTTCCGAGATGGACAACCCTTCGGTTTCGGCCAGCTCCACCAATTCCGCAACCGTACGAAAATCCATATTCACGGCTCCTTTATCCCTCGCTTCCGATATGAAAGCGCCTTCTTTTGTCCACAATGGGAATACACGATTATTGTAACACATCCCCTGCTCGGCCTTCCTCCTCGGCACAGAAAAACCGCCGGAAGGCGGGGTACCCCGTCTTCCGGCGGTTTTTCTGTTTTACATCACCGTCACTCCGGTGATGTCCGGCAACTGTTCGATCGCTTCCTGAACGTTTTCTTCCACCGCTTGGTCGGTCTCGATGATCATCAAGGCCTCCGACCCTTTTTCCTTGCGGGATACCTGCATATAGCCCACATTGATCCGATGGTCGGCCAGTACCGTCGCCACCTTCGCAATCGCCCCGTATCGATCGTGATGGGTGACCAGCAAGGCGGGGGCATTGCCGGAAAGTTTCAGTTCGAAGCCGTTCAACTCCACGATCTCCATCTTTCCGCCTCCGATGGACACTCCCGTCACTTCCAGCGAGCCCTGGTCGTCTTCCAGAAAGAGACGAGCCGTGTTGGGGTGTTCCGTCCGTTCCTCCGACTCGATGAACACCACTTCCACCCCTTTCTTCTCCGCCAGTTCCAGGGAGTGGACCATTCGTTCGTCATGGGTGTCAAAATCAAGCAGGCCGCCGACGAGGGCGATATCCGTCCCATGCCCGCGATAGGTTTTGGCAAACGATCCGTACAAGATGATGCGCACCCGTTTCGGCTCTCGTCCAAAAAGCGACCGCGCCGCCCGTCCGATCCGCGCCGCGCCGGCGGTATGCGAACTGGAGGGACCAATCATGACCGGACCGATAATATCAAAAACCGAACGATACTTCATGTATCCTCCCTCCTTTTCTCATCCGCCACCCCCGGCATCAGTCGCGGTTGGGGACGAGGATGGTCGCGATGGTTCCCGGCCCCACATGAGTACCGATCACTGCACCGATCTCGGCCATCACCACATCGCTTAGCTGGAACGTTTCTTTCATCTGCTCCGCCCAGCGTTCCCCTTCTTCCCGATTGTCGGTGTATACGATGGCGCCTAAACGCGCTCCTTTGGGAGAGCTTTCCTTCAACATCTCAAAAATACGGGCAGTCGCTTTATTTTTACCGCGTACTTTGTCCACGGGATAAACCTCTCCTTCCTCACTGATGGAAAGGATCGGTTTGATGTTGAGGAGTGAGCCCACCATGGCGGAAGCTTTCCCAATCCGGCCGCCTTTTTGCAGGTAATCCAGGGAGTCCACCAGAAAATAGACCTGGATGTTCTCACGGATCTCCTGCGCGATGGCGACGCATTCATCCAGCGATTTCCCTTCTTTGGCCGCTTTGGCTACTTCCACCACGATGATTCCAATGGCGTAGGAAGCTTCTCTGGAATCGATCACCGTCACCTTAAACTCATCTTCCACCATCGACTGGGCCAACAGTGCGGATTGGTAGGTTCCACTGACGGCGGAAGAGAGATGGATGGAGAGAATATCCGTTTCGCCGTCCTTAGCCGCTTCCCGGTACGCTTCCACAAAGTCGATCGGCGAGGGCTGTGATGTGGTCGCCAGTTCCTTGGCTTCCTTCAGCTTCTTATAAAACTCCTGGGGTCCAATATCCACCCCATCCAAATAAGATGTACCCTCCAGATGAACCTTCAGAGGAACGACCGAGATGTTCAATTCTTCCACCAAATGGCGCGGAATGTCCGCCGTGCTGTCCGTAATCACCTGTACTTTAGCCATAGGGCACCCCCAGAATATCCGTTATTCGACAGAGAATAGGAAAAAGTAGAGCGGTTGTCCTCCATCGTGCACTTCACATTCCACCTCGGGATGGCGTTGTTTCAGGAAATCGGTCAACGCTTTTACCTGGGAATCGGTAACGTCTTTTCCATAGAGGATGGTTACCACGTCCGCCCCGTCGGATAACATCTGGGCGAGCAGATGTTGAGAAGTCTCGATCAGGTTGTCGCCCACCGTTTGGATCTTACCCTCCTGGATTCCCAGGAAGTCCCCTTCTTTAATGGTGCCGCCCTCATACTTGGAATCTCGTACCGCGTAGGTCACTTCCCCGGAACGGACTCCATGAACGCTTTCCATCATCCGTTCCCGATTTTCCTCCGCTTCGGACTCCTCATTAAAGGCCAGTAACGCAGCCAACCCTTGCGGAATGGTACGAGTGGGCAATACCGTTACCGGCACTTCCACCAGGTCGGCTACCTGTTCCGCCGTCAGAATGATGTTTTTATTATTGGGCAGGATGAATACATGGTTGGCGTGAATCCGTTTTACCGCCTGCACCAACTCCTCCGTACTGGGGTTCATCGTTTGCCCGCCTTGGATGACTTCATCCACCGCCAAGCTGCTGAAGATGTCGGCAATTCCGTCACCAGCGGCTACGGCCACGATCCCGAAGGGCTTGATCGAACGGGATGCTTCCGGTGCGACTGCTGCCGGTGCAGCATGCGCCCTCCCTCCTTGTTCCAGGATGGTGGTATGCTGTTCCCGCATGTTTTCAATTTTAATGCCGGTCAGATCCCCGAATCGCTGGGCAAATGTAAGGGTTTCCCCGGGATGTTCCGCATGAATGTGCACTTTGACCAAATCATCATCTGCCACCACCAGCAGGGAGTCTCCAAATCGGCCCATATCGGCACGGAATTGTTCCTCGTCGAAGGGGTTTTTCCGAACCTTTTCCCCGGTCAGCTTCACCATGAATTCCGTGCAGTAGCCGTGTTCAATCTCCGATGTATCAAAGTGGGCTTGGGCATTTTGCTCATGAGCGATCCTGCCCAGGGTCTCCAAATCCGGTGTGCGGGTGGCATCGATCACACTATAGGAAATTTCTTCTCCCGTCAGGGCAGCATAAAAACCCTCATAAATTAGTAAAAGACCTTGCCCTCCGGCATCCACCACGTTGGCCTGGGCCAACACTGGCAACAACGTTGGTGTCTTGTTCAACGAAACGCGGGCCTCTTCCAGGACCGCTTCCATAACCACCGCTACATCATCGGTCTGACGGGCGCGGGATACTCCTTTGTCTGCCGCTTCCCGAGCCACCGTCAATACGGTTCCCTCCACCGGCTTAATCACCGCTTTGTAAGCGGTTTCAACCCCCCGCTTCAACCCGTCGACAAACTGCCGGGGAGTCAGACTCTCTTCATGGGCCACCCCTTTGCCGAATCCGCGGAACAGCTGGGACAAAATGACCCCCGAGTTTCCCCGCGCCCCCATCAGCAGCCCCTTGGAAAAAGCCTCAGCCAATTGGCCCACATGGGCAGAACCCGCAGCCGCTTTCTTTTCCAGTTCTTTTACGCCCGAGGTCAGGGTCAGGTTCATGTTGGTTCCCGTATCACCATCCGGAACCGGGAAGACGTTGAGGGCGTTGACCGAGTCCACATTGCCGTTTAGCCGTTCGGCACCCGCCCGGATCATTTGTGTAAATAAGATTGCGTCAATCTGTTGTGCCAACAGTGTGGTCCCCCTTAGTCTTCGTTCAACAGCCGAACCCCTTGGACAAAAATATTGACTCGCGTCACTTTTAACCCAATCATCTGATTCAAGGTGTACTTCACTTTGGACTGCACATTGTGAGCCACTTCGGAAATTTTGGTTCCGTAACTGACAATGATGTGCATGTCGATTTCCATCTGATCGTCCACCGTACGGACCTCAATGCCTCTGCTCCAGTTTTCGCGCCCCAAGAGCTCGGCGATTCCATCCTTCAGTTGCTTGCGGGATGCCATCCCCACCAGTCCGTAGCAGTCCAGGGCTGCCACACCGGCAACAGTAGCGATCACTTCGTCGGATACTTCGATTTCACCGTAATTCGTGGATACATCCAAAGTCATCATGATTCCTCCTTGAAGAGGTTCCTCGCTTGGGCATCAACGCCCGCTAAGACATGTCTGATATAACGGTTAGATGGGAGACCTCGGGTGGATGCGGCTGTCTTCGGTCGTTGCTAAGAGTGTAAATAGCAAACCAAAGGCATACCAACCCTCCCGCGTTCTCGTGAAAATGACGATCCAGACAGGCCATAGGCTGAACGTTACGCCTTATGTAGGTGCCGCTTCACTCTTATTCCTAGTATAGGGATGGTTCAGCCATCCGGCAAGAGTCAGGGAGCGATGCCCTCGTCATGCGGGTTTAGCGGACCGGTACGGCCCAGCGGTTGGCCGCGCTTCCCCATTCGCCCCTATCTTCCCCAGATGAACGGTGACACAACCATCATACCGAAGGGTTCCTTTTCTTGCAAGGAGATGGGAGGTATGCTAAAATGGTTGAGTATTTTGTCGCCAGGATCCCGGCCTTTTGCCGGGATTAACGGGGAAAGCAGCAACCCGGATCCTTCCCTTACCGGAAGCCGGGTTTCACTTTTGTTCTCCCGAGACACAGCGGAGGAGGTGGGGAACATGGCACGTCGTTGCTACATCACCGGCAAAGAGGGCCACGCAGGCAACAAGGTGAGCCACTCCAACCGGAAAAACCGCCGCAAATGGGGCGCCAACGTCCAAAAGGTGCGCATCCTGGTGGACGGCAAGCCCAAACGCGTCTACGTCAGCACGAAAGCCCTGAAATCGGGCAAAGTAACCCGCGTCTGAAGCGACGGGTTGGTAAAACGAAAAAAGCGTCCGCATCGGCGGGCGCTTTTTTTGCATGCAAATGCGACAACCGCCCGGTCCCCCAGGCGATCAGTATAGGGATGATGGATCAGTCCGTTTCCGTCCCACTCCTTGTTCCATCGGCTCCCTCGCGGTGGTCATTTCTTATGGAAGACACCCAGCAAGGCTTTAACCATCCCTCCTAGGAACTTTGGGAGCTTGATGGTGTAAAATTTCACCCCGATCCCTCCTTCACCCTGTCGGTATAAAGCGCGCTTCACCCGGTCACTTATTTATATTCTATAGGAGGTGAAGCGTGCCTAGAACTGCAACCCCAAGCAGAATCAAGGCCGGTCCCTGCTTTCGATTACCAGCAGCTTTCCGGAACGGACTCGGATGCGCCCCTCCTCCGCTGCCAGCTCGTTGCTGACACCGAGGGGAACCTCCCGAATAAGTACCGCCTCTTCCAAGGGATAACGGAATCCTTCCAGAGTGACGCCTTCGGCGCGGTCCGTAAGGGCCAGCAGGGAAACATAAGGGAACGGAGAAGCCTTCACCGTCATCACACCGCCGGTGTGGAGACGGATCCGGTTGTGGGCGTTTTGGAGGATGCCGGCCACCCCGGCCGCATCCATCCATTCCAGCAGGAACAGATTGGCCAGGGCATGGTCGAATCGGGACCCACCCAGTCCCCCCAAGAGAAGGATCTCCCGGGGGTGAAGCTTTAGTGCACGGTCGACGGCCTCATGAGTGTCGGTGACATCCTTGGCAGCGGGAAGGGGGTGTACGTGGACTCCCCTTTCTTCCAGTTTCCGCTGCTCCGCCGGACCCGCCGTATCGAAATCGCCGACGGCCACGTGCGGAACCCGTCCCGCCTCCAACAGACGGACGGCCCCGCCGTCAACCCCGATCAGAAAGTCACCGGGCTGAAGCAGGGCCAGATCCTCCTCGGAAAATCCTCCTCCCGCCACAATCACCACCCGGGCGGTCATTGGGGGCGGGTCACCAGCTGCGGCGCCTTGGTGACGAGCACCACCATCACCAGGATGGAGAGAAGGATATCCGGAACGATATAGGACGCATTGTAGGCGAGGGAATAGAGAACCGGGGAAAACCCTTCGGGCGCGTACTGACCGAACCAAATCACCCCGGAGGTGAAATGGGCAGCCAAGCGCAACGCTCCCGCGAAAGTGACGGCCATGGCAATCAGACCCAATTGGTCTTTCAGCGGCGCTTCCTTCAGCTTCACCACCCCGGCCATTCCCAGGGCGGCAAACGCCAAGGGATAATCCAGCACTACCTGAGCCGGATGGACGATATACGGAGCGATCATCAGGTCCAACAAGCCGACTATCAAACCGGCGAGCACTCCTGCCCCCCATCCGCGCCGAAAGGCCAGGATGACGATGGGTACCATCACGAGACTGATGGACCCGCCCTGGGGCCACAGCTTGATCGCGATCACATTATTAAGGATAAGGGCGATTCCGGCGATCATGGCGATTTCCAATAAGACAATCAGTGGACGTTGCGACACAACCGTCCCCCCTTTATGAGATGGTGGTTATATAAGTAAGGATTCCCTATTCCGACAAAACCCAAGCAAGAACCGTACTTTCTTGATCGGAGGAGTTTGAATGAATATTTATCATTACCTACAAGAGATGCAACAGGACTTATGGACTGAAGATTGGACACAGATGGATCGCAAATACCATAGTCTCTGTACACGAATGGCAACCGAAAACGAAGCAAAACGGATTCAAACCATCGATCTGAATGCTTATCAGGATGAATTGAAAAAAGGACTCGTACACTCTTTAGAGATTGCCGATCAGTACTCTGGGAAAGCCGTTTATTTTGAATATGATTTAGACAACGACTGGAACGGCCATCTCTTTGTGTGCAGGAATTATCACCCAATGAAAGTACAAGATGATGATTGGGCTTGTGATTGGTCGTATCAAATTGAAGGCCCTACCCTAACGGCTTTTGCGGCCATTTACGCCGAAAGTGGTTTTGACAGAACCGAAAAAGCAATCGGTATTACGTTATATTTAGTTGCCAAAACCGTTATTGCCTTCTCTCGTCATTGCAGAAAAATAAATAGTACGATTCCTCTCTGCATTGGTTTCCATGATCAAGATCCCATCATGCGGACAAGCAGAGAGGAATTGTAATCCACTAATTTATCCCCGCTTCACCGTTCCTGCCTCGGCATCAGCCCGAATCGCATCAAGGGCCTGTTTGCGGTCGGCTTGGCCGAAGACGGCGGAACCGGCGACAAAGACGGTGGCCCCGGCGGCGGCGGCTTCCCGGGCAGTGCCCGGTTGGATGCCGCCGTCCACTTCAATTTCTACACGGGTAAAGCCACGCTCCCGCAGCAAGCGGGTCGTCTCCCGAATCTTGCGTGTGACAGACGGAATGAAGACTTGCCCCCCGAATCCGGGATTTACCGTCATCAAAAGGATAAGATCCACTTCTTGCAGGACCGGCTCAATGGCACTGACTGAGGTTCCCGGGTTGAGGGCCACCCCCGCTTTGGCACCGCTCTCCCGGATCTGAGCCAGTGTACGGTGCAAATGGGGACACACTTCCTGATGGACGGTGATCCAATCCGCCCCTGCCCGGACGAAATCGTTGATATAGCGCTCCGGGTGTTCGATCATCAAGTGTACATCCAAGGGTAAGGACGTATGGGGGCGAATCGCCTCCACCACAAGCGGGCCGATGGTCAGGTTGGGGACAAAATGGCCGTCCATCACATCCACATGGATCCAATCCGCCCCTCCCTGTTCCACATCCCGTATCTCTTCGCCCAAGCGGGCGAAATCCGCCGACAAGATGGACGGTGCCAGTTTGGTCATGGGTTAGTACCTCCGCTGTTCCCGTATTTCATCCAAAAATTGCAGGTAGTTCCGGTAACGCCCCTCGTCGATCTCCCCCCGCTTCACCGCTTCCTGCACGGCACAGCGGGGTTCGTTGTGATGAAGGCAGCCGCGAAACTTGCATTGGGGCGACCGCAGAGCCATTTCCGGGAAGCACTCCCCCAGGGCCGTCTCCTCCATCTGCTGGAATGAAAGTTGGCTGAAGCCGGGCGTGTCGGCCACTTGGCCTCCCCCAGGCAGAGCCAGGATCTCCACTTGCCGGGTAGTGTGGCGTCCCCGGCCCAATTTGCGGCTCACTTCCCCTGTCGCCAGCTCCACTTCGGGCAGGATCGTATTTAACAGAGACGATTTTCCCACCCCCGACTGGCCCGCAAATACGGACAGACGGCCGGCCAGTTCCGCTGCCAGCTCCTCCACCCCTTCCCCCGTATGGGCGCTGGTGACGAGCACCGGATACCCCGCGGGATCGTAAACGGTACGAATGGCGTCCACCTCACCGGAATCATCCACCAGGTCCCCTTTGGTGAGGCAGATGATGATGCGCAAGCCTTCCCGCTCGGCATGTACCAAAAAGCGGTCCAACAGCTCCCGCTGCACACCTGGCTCCCGCAGGGAGGCCACCACCACCGCCTGTTCCACATTGGCAATGGGAGGCCGCATTAGCTCCGATGTCCGGGGAGCGATCGCCGTCACCACTCCCTGTCCGGGATCCGTCGGCTCGTACGTCACCATATCCCCCACCAATGGGGACTGTTTCCGTTTTTTAAACACCCCGCGTGCCCGGCACTGCACATCCCCCTCCGCCGAGCGTATATAATAAAATCCGCTGACCGCCCGTACAATCTGCCCTTCCGGCATAGCGTCCTCCTCTCTGGGCCAAGCCCACAAAATGGTGGCGCGTTTTGTTTTTCTCCAAACGTAAA
The DNA here is from genome assembly GCF_031454155.1 of Desmospora profundinema. Classification (GTDB taxonomy): domain Bacteria; phylum Bacillota; class Bacilli; order Thermoactinomycetales; family DSM-45169; genus Desmospora; species Desmospora profundinema. Next base: position 105,793 of record NZ_JAVDQG010000008.1, on the reverse strand, counting down.
GGGAACGAGGTATGTGCGCCTCGTTCTCATTATGGTACAAATGATGGGGTGAGATCAAATGAAATAGATGTGATAGCCACCTATCGATTGGGGATCGTTTCCTTTTGGCCAGGTTGGGAAATCCAAACTTCAACCTTGCCTCCCCTTTTTACTCTTTCCCCTGGTGCTGGGTCGGATCCAACGATAATTCCTTGTTGTACTCCCGGTACATGATAAAACTTATACTCCACCTTGTAATCAAGTTTGCTTTCATTATTCTGGAGTCGAGATTGCCACTGCCCATTATAATCCTCCACCACCACAGTCCCATCCGCCGAGTTGACATACAGCGTGACTGTATCCCTGGCTTTTACTTCTTCCCCGTTTGCGGGCTCGGTCTTATGTACCTGCCCGTCCTCGTAGTCGGAATTATACTCCTCGTCCGACACTTTCACCTCGATTCCCATATCCTTCAGCAAATTCTCCACTTGCTTCGGATCCGAACCGGCATAGTCATCCAGGATCATCGTATCGGAGCCGGTACTGACAAAAAGGGTCACGGTGGACCCTTTCTCTGCTGCCTTGCCAGCTCCAGGTTCCGTCTTGACCACGGTGCCTTTGTCCGAACTATGGGGCATATCCTGTGTATTGGTTTTTAGACCCGCCTTTTCCAACGCCGCTACCGCTTCCGCCTGAGACATGTTCGACACATTGGGAACCGTCCCGCCTCCATCTGCCGTAAAGAGTCCGATAACGGTGTCGAAGGTGAAGATGGCCAGGGAGAGGATGACGATGATGGTAAACAAGCCGAAGAGGATCTTCTGCCACCACGGCATGTTGGCCTGGGCATTTTCCAGCCAGACGACGGTTCGTTCCAGCATCGTCTTGTCCTTGTCGGCGGGAACCCGTCGCAGCCGCTCCAAGTTGGCCAGGGTCTGTTCTCCCACTTTGTGGCGCCCATCCTTGTCACGGTTGTCGTCTCCGGCAGAGGCACGGACCGCGCCGGCACCCACGGCGGGCATCGGTTTGGTCGGTTCGTCGTCTTCCTCGCGGCCATTCCGCCACTGGGGTTCGTTTAACCGGTCATAGTGGAAAATGGCGTCCACTGCTTGTTTCATTTCCCGGGCGGAGGTGAAGCGCCGATCCGGGTCCTTATCCATGGCCCGCATGATGATATCACGAATGTGCTGTGGGACATCCGCATTCAGGGTAGAGGGGTCCGGCACCGGGTCCTGCAGATGCTTCATGGCAATGCTGATGGCGGAATCTCCATCAAAGGGAAGTTCCCCGGTGACCATCTCGTACATAACCACCCCGAGGGAGTAGATATCCGACTTGGCTCCGATTACGCCTCCGCGGGCTTGCTCCGGCGAGAAGTAATGAACGGAGCCCATCACCGAACCCGCCTGGGTGATCGTGGACGAACTGGTCGCCCGGGCGATCCCGAAGTCGGTCACCTTGGCCCGGCCGTTATAACCGAGCAGGATGTTGTGAGGTTTGATGTCCCGGTGAACAATCTCGTTTTCATGAGCGTGGGATAAGGCATCGCAGATTTGAGACGCAATGGAGACGATCTCTTCGGAAGTGAGGGGACTATACTGCTGGATGTATTCTTTCAGGGTGGGTCCCTCGATATATTCCATGACAATATAATGAGTATGTCGTTCCTGTCCCACATCGTAAACGCTGACCACATTGGGGTGGGACAGACTGGCGGCCGCTTGGGCTTCGCGACTGAACCGGCGAACAAATTCGGAATCATTGGAAAGCGATTCATTCAGCACCTTGATGGCAACAAAGCGGTTCAACAGCACGTCCCGTGCTTTGTACACCACCGCCATGCCGCCACCGCCGACCCGGCTGATTACTTCATAGCGGCCGCCTAACTTTCTCCCTTCCATTGACATCTCACCTCTCTCTTCTTCTCTATTTATTTTGGGATTGGCTATGCTTTATCAAGACGATGGAAATATTGTCCGTTCCTCCGGCATCCAGGGCACATTGCAGCAAGCGGTCCGCCTGTTCTTTCAGGGAGAGGGGGGTAGTCAGAATCGTTCCGATCTCATCCACCTCCACCAAGTCAGATAAACCATCCGAACAGATCAAGAGAATGTCCTCCCGGTACCATGGGGTGACAATCATATCGGGTTCCACATTTTCATTGGTGCCGAGTGAACGCACAATCACGTTGCGCTGGGGATGCACCTTGGCTTCTTCTTCGGTGATCTCACCGTGTTGACGCAACACATTGACCAGGGAATGGTCCTCCGTCAGTTGGTATAATCCGTCCTCGTGCAAGAGATACGCTCGGCTGTCGCCGATGTGGGCCAGGACAATCTCCTGCCGTCCCAGTACAGCGGTAATCAACGTCGTGCCCATTCCCTTGAGTTTCTTGTTGCCGGAAGCCATCTTAAACACTTCGGCATTGGCCGCCATCGCGGCGTCGGATGTCCGCCGGCGTCGTTCTTTTGTATCCATATCGGGAGCGAGCGAGGAGAGCTCTTCCTGGATGACACGCACGGCCGTCTGGCTGGCCACATCCCCTGCTTGATGGCCGCCCATGCCGTCCGCCAACACAGCCACAGTGACTCCATGGTCCGATTGAAAAAGGCCGACGCTGTCTTCGTTATCCTCTCTCACACGCCCCCTGTGGGTAAGCCATGCCTTTTCCATTCCGGTGTCCCCTTTCCCTTTTCACCTTCGGTGGAGACAGCCTCCCCCGATCCATTAACTTGGATGTTTACGATGATTGTCTTTCCGTGTTCATATGTTTGGCCCGGAGCTGGCCGCAGGCAGCGTCGATGTCGCTGCCGTGTTCCCGGCGAACCGTGGCCTTCACCTGATAGGATTCCAGGATGCGTTGGAACCGAAAGATCTGGTTCCGGGGCGTCCGGGTGTAGTTTCTCTCGGGCACGTAATTGACCGGGATCAGGTTGACCAGCGAACCGCTGCCGGTTAACAATTGACCCAATTCGTGGGCGTGCTCCGGTTGGTCGTTCTTCCCTCCGATCAAGGCGTACTCATACGTGAGACGCCGCCCCGTCTTCTCTTCATAACCATGACAAGCTTCCAACAGTTCCTCCAGGGGGTAGCGTCGGCTGACAGGCATCAGCCTTTTGCGCAGCTCCTGGTTGGGGGCGTGCAGGGAAATAGCCAGCCCCACCTGCAGCCCTTCATCAGCGAAACGATGGATCGAAGGTACAATCCCGCTGGTGGAGACCGTGATATGCCGCTGACCGATTTTCAAACCCAGAGGATCATTGATGATACGGATAAAGCGTACTGTCGCATCATAGTTTTCAAACGGTTCGCCGATCCCCATGATCACGACGGAGCGGACCCGTTCCCCTGCCTGATCCAGGTATCGCTGGGCCTCCACCACCTGGGCCACGATTTCCCCTGCGGTTAAATTCCGTTTTAATCCGCCCAGGGTGGAAGCACAAAAGGTACAACCGATCCGGCAACCGACCTGGGTGGTAACGCAAACGCTGTTGCCGTATTGGTGGCGCATGATCACCGTCTCAATCGCATGTCCGTCATGGAGCTGGAACAGAAACTTCACGGTTCCGTCCGCCGACTGCTGCGAGGTGATCGTTTCCAGCGCATGCAGGTTGAAGGAGTCGGCCAACCGTTCCCGCAGCCCGTGGGACAGGTTGGACCATTCGTCGAAACGGGGCACCCGCTTGCGGTAAAGCCAATCCATCACTTGGTCGGCCCGGAAGGCAGGCTCCCCCTGTTCCTCCATCCATTCTTTCCATTCGGTATGGATTCGGTCGTACACGAAAGGTTTCATGATCAAGAACTCCCAAGTATAAAGTCAAATCATTCCTCAAAACTTTCCTTATTATATCAGTCCCGCGGTTTCATGAAAAGATCCACACAGGGAAAATGACGGACGATTAAAGTCGATATCTCCCCATTTTCATCCGTCCGTTTTCATTGTACTGGGAAGATGGGCGAGGGAAAACAAATTTTTTGTTAAAGAAAGCGGGCATTTTTTATCCTGGGCTTCTTTTTCATTCTGGACTATAATACAACTAACCATATCCATCTACTTGGATCAAGAGAGGTGCTAACATGACGAACGGAATTCCTTTGCCCCTCGTCCGAGTGAACCAATGGTTCCAAGTCGGTTCCGTCCTGCTCGCCCTGGGGCTGAACCAGGTATGGATCCTGGCGATCCCTCTCCTGGTTGGAATCGCAAGCTTGGTGTTTAGAAAAAACCCTCTATTCCTTCTGGCCCGCCCGTTGTTGAAAAAGCCGGCTGCCGATTATCCGCTGGAAGATCCCGCCCAGCAACGCTTCAACCAGGGGATCGCCGTCAGCTGCCTCACACTGAGTCTGGCCGGCTTCAGCCTGGGCTGGCCGGTGCTTGGTTACACCTTCGCCGTTCTGGTGGCGGTCGCCGCATTGATCGCCATCCTGGGTTTTTGTGTCGGCTGCTTTATCCGGATGCAGATCCTCCGCTGGAAACACAACCGAAACCAAACGACTTAAAATTTAACCCATCCACCCACGATAAAAGGGGACCGTAAACGGTCCCCTTTTATCGGGCCTCAGTGCCAAAACGACGGATTGTTACCTTATAGTTTACATCCACCTCCACATCGGGAAACTCCTTTTCCCAATCCATCGCTCTCCATCGACCGGGATGACGGGCCCGAATGATATCGCCGAAATTGAAGATGTCTGAACCCACCGCCTGTGCCCTCCGAATGGTGTGCCGGGCCCTCCGTTCATACACCCGCTCCACCGATTTCTCCAGCACCGCCAGATTATCATCAGAACTGAGGTCTATTTGACAGGTCCGTTCCGTTATATCGCCCCTCATATCGATTTGTACCCGTATTCGAAGCTTTTCGCCGTCTTCTAGAATTTTCACCCGGCGTTTCAACTCTTTGGGAGCAAACACGATTTCCCCCGGGACCTTGATGCAGCTGGCGTCGGTCGGTTCGCCCATGTCACCGTATCCGATATGGATCACCGCCCGACTCACCTTCCGGTCAAATTTTCCCACCATCCGGTCTCCCCGAAACACCGCCACACCCGACCACAATATATCGTCTTTGACCACTGTGATATAATTGACCACCGGTTCTTTCGCCGGGTTAGAGAGATCTTCAAACAAATCATTTAATCCCTCCCTTACAAACAACCCGTCCCGAATGCCATTTTCCAACATACTAAGGATAAACTCCATCGGAACCTGTTCCAATTTGGTGTTCACTCCGAGCGTATCCTTTGCCTTGCCTTTCACCACCACCGGCCATTGACGCCGCCGAATTTCCGGATTTCGCCGAAGCGAGTCCAACATCTGCCCAATCCCTTTTTTCGCCATTTCCTCTCCGATGAGAATTAAGCGGTTGTTCCCGAAGAATACGTCTTGGTTGCTTTTCGCTTGGATTTCATCCAACGCATCTGAAACCGTACTGCCCTCGCCGGACAAGATCTCCACTGCTTCCTGTCCCCCATCGCCGCCGCCTTCCCCACCTCCGACGATCTTCATCGGAATGGGAATTTGGACGGTTACTTCATACCCTTCCGGGTGGGTATCAATGGCGGTCGCCACCACCGCAGTGCGATCCTCGATCTCCCGCGCATCCCAGCACCCGGGCAATAAGGTGATGATCATCGCCACTACCAGCCCTTTATGAAAGCGCATCAGCCTGCCCCCTTTCGCTCTCCTTTCCACGAAACACGGACAGCAGAAACAGGAAAAGTAAAATGATCACAATGACCACCGGTTCATACCACCCGGACCAATCTCCCCATCGAAAAACTACCGGCAGGTTGGGCGGCAGGTAAGCGGTCATAAAAATAAACGGGAAAAGAAACCAAGAAACATAGGGACGCCTTTTTTCTTTCATTTGAAACCAGTTCATAATCGCATCCACCAGCGCGCCGTACAGATTGATCAGCGTGGTGAAAACCGCCACCATCCAGATGGCCAAAAACGCCGATTCCAATCGTTCCAGGATCATCCCCGGAACCGCCGTCACCGTGATCAGGTCCAGTGTCGGCCACATCAGGTTTCGGATTTCGTACATTCCGAACACCGCCACCGATGCAGCCACCGTTAACCAGTAAAAAAACACCACGACCCCCACCCCGGATAAATGAGCGGACATCGCCCGATGAGGATACCGGTAGTAACCCATAAACGCCAACAATACACTGATGCCGGAGTATGCCAAAAAAGAGCCGAGCACACCGTGGAAAACCTGCGGCCAATTCACTTCAAACAACGGGAGGAAGTTGTTCCACTTCCCCTCTTGTATCCACCCGACGACAAACAGGGGCATGGGCAGATACAACAGCGGCATCAGCAATTCACTAAACCGGGCCACCAAATCCAACCGATGGGAGGCCACGACGGCAGCCACCCCCAGGATCACCGGCATCAGCACCTCCAGCGGTGTCCAGGGCAGCACCGCGCTGATCAACACTTCACCGAATGTCCGGGTGACATAGGAAGTGGCGGAAAACCAAAACGTTGCCACCAGCAACACAAACGGCGCCGCCATCAGGGTGGTAAACCATCGACTTCTCTCGTTCCCGGCCAACTCCCGGATCGCTCCCACCAGATGTCCTTCTGAAAACCGCTGCATCACCATGGTAAGGAGAGCCACTTCCCCGAGCACAATTAACCCGCCGATCAGGATGGTCCAGACCGCATCCGGGCCTACATCCTCCACCACCCCCCTCTGAAATGACAGGATGCCCACTCCCACCACCGTGGTCACCACCAAGCAATGGCTCTGATAGGGAGTGATTGTTCTTCTGCCCTCATGGCGTACATCCTGTTTGGCTTCACTCATCGGATTTTTCCCTCCACCTCACGCCGTTGGTCTTTGGGACGGTACAATGTCGGCCTTTTTTTCATAAAGGGCCAAGGGATGCGAATCAAGGTGTCTTTCAGGTCGGACAAGTGTAACGGAGAAAACGGAGCCAGATAGGGAAGGCCGAAGGAACGGATTTTGATCAAATGGAGCAACAACAGCATCAGCGATAGCATAATCCCGTACAATCCCATGATGGACGATGCAATCATCAGGGGGAACCGGAGCAGGCGAATGGAGATAGCGGCGCTGTAGCTGGGGTTGGCGTAGGAACTGATGGTGGTCAAACCCACCACGATCACCATCAGCGGCGATACCAATCCCGCCGTCACCGCCGCATCGCCGATCACGAGGGCACCCACGATCCCGATGGTGGGACCGATGGGACCCGGCAGCCGGATACTGGCCTCCCGTAAAATTTCCACAGCGGTCTCCATCACCAAGGCTTCGACAATGGAGGGAAACGGAACGGTCGCCCTTCCTGCGGCCATGGCAATCGCCAACTTCGTCGGAATCATCTCCGGATGGAAAGAGATAAACGCAATGTAGAGTGCCGGCAACAACAGCGCAATAATAAAACTCAACAAGCGCAACAAACGTAAAAAAGACCCGATCAGATACCCTTCGTAATAATCCTCGGGACTGTAATAAAACTGTGAAAACACAGCCGGGGCAATCAGGACGTGGGGAGTGCCGTCCACCAGAATGGCCACTTTCCCCTCCAACAGATGGGAAACCACGGTGTCCGGACGTTCCGTGTTTTGGAGGGTAGGAAAGGGGGACCAGGTGGCATCGCGGATCATTTCTTCGATATATCCGCTTTCCAGTATGCCGTCCAACTGAATCTCCTCGATCCTTTTCTTCACCTCATCGACGATCCCCGGATCGGTTACCCCCTCCACATAAGCGATGGCGAGATTGGTGTGGGTACGTTCTCCCACATTCATATCCTTGAGACGGAAGTTCGGATCTTTTAAACGGCGCCGGATCATGGCTGTGTTTACCCGCAGCGTTTCGGTGAATCCCTCCCGGGAACCGCGGACCACCGCTTCCGCCCGCGGTTCGTCCACTCCGCGCTGAGCCCAGCCTTTTGCGCTGATCACCATCCCTTCCGCGTAACCGTCCACGAACAGAATGGCGTCCCCGTTAAGCAAACCGACTAGTATGCCTTTCATGTCCGATTCCTTGGATATCTCGCCGATTTGGACCAGACTTTCTTCTACTATTTTCCATAAATCGGTCTTGGTGTCGATTCGTTCCCCCTGCAGCATAAGAGGGCGTAAGAGTTGTTCCTCGATCTTCCGGGTGTCGCACATCCCGTCCAGGTAGATCACGGCGGCTTTCCGATCAGGGGCATATTGAATCGTAAATAAGCGGGTGACCACATCACTGCTGTCTCCCATTATTTCAGCCATCCAGTGAGTGTTTTTCTCCAACTCCACGAAGACAGGGGTATCGTTCGCCTTTTTCTCCACTTGCTCCCGGGAGTGCTGTTCCAGTACTTCCCGCTTTTTCCGTTGTCGTCGTTTTCGCATTCCGCATCACCACATGCTTAATCTTTCCAGCGCCATGGGAAACTATGACCCCGAACTGACTGTAGAAGACAAGAAAGTGGCGATTAGTCAAAAAAAAGCTCCCTTACGGGAGTTCTTTTCATCCGTTTTTGTTTTTTATGATGGTTGTACCTGCCGCTTCAATTCCAGCTGCAAAAGTGGAGCCAACACGTTGGCGAAGGAAGCGAGATACATTTTTTCATCATCGGTATAGGAGCGCTCTTCATCGCCTGTCACACTCAGAACACCCAGAACCGCGTCCCCGGATTTAACCGGAGCGCAGATGAGGGAATGGTAGGTGGACTGGGCCTTGGGATGAGCTTTGAAGCGGCTTCCAGGGGTATGAATTTCACCGGAAAAAAAGATCTCTCCCGTCTGGTAGGTGTAGCCCGCAGCGGAATCGGCGATGGAAAGCCGCAGTTTCCGCATGCCATTGGGACTGTGGGCCGCCGCTTCATGTACTTTCAACATACCGTCGCCGGCATCGACGAAAATACACACCTTTGGGTTGTTGCCTTTGTTTCCGGCAAAAACAGCAACGACGCAGGATAGGAGATAATTATAGATGCGGCGGCGCTGATCTTCAAACTCCGGTTCCTGTAGAATGAGCGACCGGGAGATCTCCGAAGCCAATGTATTCAAGGAAGTGATCACGTAGTTTTTCTGTTTTCCCTCTTCTTTCAACTGATGAATCTCTTTCTCCAGTTTTTGGAGTTTGCTGTTGGATTGCAGATTCAATCCTAAAAAGGAAACCGAATCCCCGTTTTTGGCCCGCCACAGGATAATGCCGGCCAGAAGCGCGCCAAAAACCAGCAAGGTATATGCAACCCAAGGCTTTGCAATGATTATTTTAACAATAAATTCCATGTCCACGGGAGTTCACCTTCACAATTGAGATGTTGGCGGTTGACCCCGCAGCCATGCTTCTTTCTCTCCTTTATGACCCTGTGGTTTTTTCTCTCGCTCATCAGGTGAGACGCTTACGTCATTCTCGTACCTTTACACTGAGGAGTCGGTCGGCTTTGGTTTTTTCGTCTTACGTTCCCCTGTACTTTTGCCTCGGTCACTTTCGTTCCCAACCTCGCCATGCGTGGCAAGGCATCCGCTTGATTTTCCAAGCCTCCACGAAAACACGGATCCAATCTGATAAGGACGCTCATATAAAAAGATGCCTCCACCGGATCTTATCCTTTTTTCACCATGCGTGCAATAAAAAATCCGTCGGATTCAAAATGGTGCGGCAGGATCTGAATACCGGCTCCCCGGTGAAGCGCTTGATCCCGGACCTTGGCAGAGAACCGTTCCAACAACGTCGGATCCGCCGTGAAATCGGGGTGGTTCCCCAGGAAGGCATCCACTTGCTCTTCGTTTTCCCGGGGCTCCATGGTACAGGTGCTGTACACCAAGATCCCACCGGGCTTTACCATCCGGGCGGCGGCATGCAACAACTCCCGCTGGAGCCGTGATAACTCTTCCACCGCTTCCGCCTCCCGAGCCCACTTGATCTCCGGTTTACGCCGGATTACTCCCCATCCGGAACAGGGAGCATCCAGCAGCACACAGTCAAAGGAGGCGTCCTCCCCCTCCTCCGGCAGGCTGCGCAAATCGGCTTCCCGTGCTTGGACGATAGACAGGCTCAGGCGGCGGACATTTTCCTCGATCAAGCCCACCTTATGGGGATGGACGTCACAGGCAAGAAGAAATCCTTCATCGCCCATCCGCTCCGCCATGTGGGTGGTTTTCCCCCCCGGGGCGGCACAGCCGTCCAGCACCCGCTGACCGGGTTGCGGATCCACCGCTTCTGCCACCAACATCGAACTTTCATCTTGGATGGTATACCACCCTCTAGCAAAACCGGGATGGAGCGCCGGATTTCCAGCACCTCGCACGGTGAATGCTTGGGCGACCACTTCCGACGGGACCACTTCAGCCCCCGGAAACGATTGTGTTAGCGCATTTGCCACCCGGGCCGGATCCGCTTGGAGCGGGTTGACCCGGAGCGATACGTGGGGACGGCGGTTGAGGGATGCCAAGATGTCGGCCGCTGTTCCCGGCCCGTAGCTGTCGATCAGTCGTTTTACCATCCACTCGGGAAAGGAGTGAACAAGAGCCAGTGATCGGACCGATCCGTCCGGCTTCAGGTTGAATTCCCGTTCCCGTCGCACATAGGATCGCAACACGCCGTTGATCAATCCTGAAATTCCCCGGTGCCCCCGGAGGTTGGCAATGCGTACCGTTTCATGGACAGCCGCGCGGGACGGGATCTTATCCAGGTAACGCAGCTGGTACAATCCCAGGCGCAGCAGCTGGTGCACCCACCGCTCCAGGGAGTCGGGTCCTTTTTTGACCAATCGGCCCAAGATCCAATCCAGCGTATATTGCCGCTGAATCGTGCCGTAGACCAGTTCTGTCACCAAGCCCCTGTCCCGGATATCCAAACCGCTTCGGTCCAAGTGTTCGTGCAGAGCCAGGTTGCTGAAAGCCCCCCGCTCCTCCACCGCTAATAAAATTTCCAGGGCCGTCTCCCGTGCCGTACGCTCTTGTGCCATTATCCATCCCCCAGACGTTGACCGATATCCAGATTGCGTCCGCGTACAAACGATTCCACAGACATCGGCTTTTTCCCTGCCGGTTGCAACTCCGTGATGACGAGCACCCCTTCCCCAGCGGCCACAATCACACCCGACGCATCAGCGCACAGGACCGTGCCGGGCTGTTCCCGATGGTTTCTCTCTTCCGCACGGGCACGCCAGATCTTGAGAGGCTTTCCTTCCCAGGTGGTAAAGGCGACGGGCCACGGGCGCAGACCCCTCACTTGATCAGCCAAACGGGGGGCGGGAAGGTTCCAATCGATCCGCTCATCCTGCCGCCGGATATTGGGGGCGAAGGTGACGGCATCGGGATCCTGCGGAACGGGAGTAATCTCTCCCCGTAACAACGGCGGCAGCGTCTGAAGCAGCAAATCGGCTCCAATCCGGGACAATTTATCATGAAGAGAGGCCACATCGTCATCCGCTTCAATGGGAATCGATTCTTGGGCTAACATGTCTCCTGCGTCCAGCGCTTCCACCATGTACATAATGGTAACCCCCGTCTCTTTCTCCCCCTGGATGAGCGCGTGGTGGATCGGAGCCCCTCCCCGGTAACGGGGCAGCAGAGAAGCATGTACATTGATGCAGCCATGGCGGGGAGTCTCCAGCAGCTTTCGAGGAAGAATTTGACCGTAAGCGGCGGTTACGATTAAGTCCGGTTCCCAAGCGAGCAGCTCGTCCAACGCTTCCGGGCTCCGCACCCGCTCCGGCTGAAACACGGGCAAATCCCACTCCTTCGCCGCCACTTTCACCGGCGGCGGAGTGAGAATCCGTTTGCGCCCCCGGGGCCGATCCGGTTGGGTGACCACACCGACGACACGGTAGCCTTTTGTCACCAACGCGCGCAGAGAAGGCACCGCGAAATCCGGGGTGCCCATGAATACGATTCGGGTCTGGTGTTCCATCAATCTTCCTCCTCTTCCCGCCGGGGTTCATACACACGGTCGGCCACATCCGTAAACAGCACACCGTTTAAGTGATCCACCTCATGCTGAAAGATTCGGGCCAAGTAGCCTTCCGCTTCCATCTCAATCGGTTCGCCGTTTCGGTCCTGCCCTTTGACGCGCAACCGTTCAGCCCGGCGTACATCCCCCTGCAGACCCGGAATGCTTAAACACCCCTCCGGTCCCAATTGTTCCCCTTCCAGATCTTCCAATACCGGGTTGACCACTTCGATCAGCCCTTCCCCGTCGTCCAACACGATTACCCGCTTTAAAATCCCCACCTGGGGAGCCGCCAAGCCCACACCGGGAGCGTCATACATGGTATCCGCCATATCATCCAGCAGCTTGTGCAAGCGAGCGTTAAATTTGGTTACCGGTTTGGCCTTCTCTTTCAAAATAGGATCCGGTACGAATACGATTTTTCGAATCGCCATGGCAATCTCTCCTTCATACATGGGGCAGTCCGGTGGTTTCCGCCTCGGGAACCAGTCCATCCCGGTCGATGGAAACCCTCAGATCTGGATCGTCTTTCCGTTCCCGCAACTGGCGGAGCGCCTCCAACCAACCGCGTGATTCATCCATATGTGCTTCTGTCTTAATCATGATCTGAATCCGATAGCGATCCTGAACACGCGGAACCGGTGCTGGTACCGGTCCCAACAGCTCCGCACCCGGAGGCAGAAGCGGCCGCAAGGTTTGTGCCGCCCGCACACCCGCCTGGGTGACCCGCGTGCGATCCGGATGGCTCAACAAGCAGGTGACCACATGGGAAAAAGGGGGATAGCGATGTGCCATTCTGAGCCGGCATTCCCTGCGGTAAAATTCTTCCCCCTCATGGGAAGCGGCTAGTTGAATACTCTCATGTTCCGGGGTGTACGTCTGAACCACTACCTTGCCCGGAATCTCATGGCGGCCGGCGCGGCCGGCCACTTGGGTCAGGAGCTGAAACGTCCGTTCCCCCGCCCGGTAATCCGGCAAGTGGAGCATGGTGTCGGCGGCGATCACCCCTACTAAACTGACCCGGGGAAAGTCCAGTCCCTTGGCGATCATCTGGGTACCCAGGAGTATATCGGCTTTCCCTTGGCCAAAAGCGGAGAGCAGCCGTTCATGGGCACCCTTTCGGCCGGTGGTGTCCACATCCATCCGGATCACCCGCAGCCCCGGCATCAACCGGGCCAATTCCTCCTCCACCCGCTGAGTTCCCGTTCCGAAATAACGAATGTGGGAGCTGCTGCAGGCCGGACACGTATCCGGCACCTGTTCGGCATAACCGCAATAATGGCAGCGCAACGTCTGATTGGTGCGATGGAAGGTGAGGGAGATATCGCAGTGGGGGCACTGAATCGCTTCCCCGCAGTCCCGGCATAACACAAAAGTGGAATAACCGCGCCGGTTAAGAAGCAGTACGGCTTGCTCCCCGCGATCCACACAAGCTTCCAAGGCTTGGCGCAGCGCACGGCTGAAGATGGAGCGGTTCCCGTCTTTCAGCTCCTCGCGCATGTCCACCACTTCCACCGGCGGCAACGGATTTCCCTGGACCCGCTGCTTCATCGTCACCCATTCAAATGTGCCTTTCCGCGCTTTAAAGTAACTTTCCACCGATGGAGTGGCAGACCCTATCACCAGAACCGCCCCATGCTCCTGTGCCCGCCGGATCGCTACATCCCGCGCATGGTACCGGGGTTGCTCTTCCTGTTTATAGGAGCTTTCGTGTTCCTCGTCAATAATGATTAATCCCAGGTTGGAAAAGGGGGCGAAAACCGCGGAACGGGCACCGACCACCACCTGTGCTTCCCCCTGCCGGATTTTACGCCATTCGTCATACCGCTCCCCGTCGGATAAACCGCTGTGCAACACCGCCACTCGCTCGCCAAATCGGCCTTTAAAACGACGTACCATCTGCGGTGTCAGCGAGATCTCCGGCACCAGTACGATTGTTTCCCGCCCATCCGTCAACGCACAGTCGATCGCCTGCAGGTAGACCTCCGTCTTGCCGCTTCCCGTCACCCCGTGAAGCAACACCGGCTTCCAACGACGCTCTTTTAGCGGAGAGGTAATAGCGGTATAGGCGCATCGCTGTTCATCGGTCAATGGCAGCGGATGGGTTCGTTCAAAGGAGCGGCCTTCAAAGGGATCCCGGTATTCCTCCCGTTCCTCCCGCTTCAGCAACCCCTTTTCCACGAGACGATCCAGGGAAGAGCGGCCGATCCCCAGTTGGGCCAGCAGCTCCGACTGTACCTGCTCCTTCGGTTGTTCGATAAAATGCCGGATCAGCTGACGCTGCCGTTCCGCCCGGGAAGGGATGGACTCCAGTGCCTGCTTTAATGCTTCTGCGGATACGACGGGGACAATCCAGATCCGCGTCTTGCGGGTGGACCGATCCCCCACCCGGTCCTCTCCGCGAAGAATCCCCTCCTTCACCCACTGGCGTACGAGAGAAGGGGTAATCCCCGGCAGCGCCATAAGCGCTTCCTGTGGCCACTCTTTTTTTTGCTTCAGCCGTTCCAACAGGCTTTGTTCCGCCTCCGGCAACAACGGCACCGCACCGGGGTCAGCCAGTTGGAACACCCGCTTGTGCTTTCCCTTCAGGACTGCGGGAAGCATCGCCTGAAGGGCCGTGACCACCGGACACAGATAAGTGGCCGCCACCCACCGGGCGAGACGAACCAACTCCGGCGTGAGCGGCGGTTCCAGATCCATCACGTCCAAAATGGGCTTCAGGCGGGAAGTGGAAGCAGTGGTAGGAAAGGCGACCACATAACCCATCAATTTTCGGGGGCCAAAAGGAACCCGTACCCGGCTCCCCACCTGGACAAGCGGGTGCAGCTCCTCCGGGACTTCATAGTCGAACGGGCGGTCGACACCTTGCGCCGCCACTTCCACATAGACGGACGCGATTCGCTTGATCGGGTCAGTCCCGTCCATGGAGACGCTCCCCGATTAACGCCACCAAGCGGCGGGCCACTTCCGTTTTCGCCATTTGCGGCAACCGCAATACTTCTCCGTCGGCATCCCACACCGTGACGATGTTGGTATCCCCGTCAAACCCTGCTCCCGGCTTCGATACATCGTTGGCTACCACCAGGTCCATGTTTTTTTTGCTTAATTTGGCCCTGGCGTGTTCCTCCACCTGATCGGTTTCGGCGGCAAATCCCACCAGAAAACGGGAGCCTTTGTTGCGACCCACTTCCCAGGCGATATCCGGGGTGCGTTCCATTTCCACCGTAAACGTTTCGCTGTTTTTCTTGATCTTGGATTCTGATACACGGACCGGCCGATAATCCGCCACCGCTGCCGCCTTGATAATGATATCCGTTCGCTCCATCTCCTGCATCACCATTTGATACATCTCCTGGGCGGTCCATACTTCCACCCGGCGGACACTCGGCGGACACACAAGCGAGGTCGGCCCACTCACCAACAGGGTGTCCGCTCCGGCACGGGCAAACGCTTCTGCGATGGCATATCCCATTTTTCCCGAGGATCGGTTGGACAGGTAACGAACCGGGTCCAAAGACTCGCGGGTCGGTCCTGCGGTCACCAATACCCGTCTTCCTGCCAGGAGAGGGGTTGGTGCCAGCATCTCCTCCACCGCTTCCAGGATCTGCTCCGGCTCTTCCATCCGGCCGCGTCCCACATAGCCGCATGCCAATTGACCGGAACCCGGTTCGATAAAACGGCAGCCCAATCGGGCCAGTTTGGCCATGTTTTCCTGAACGATCGGATTTTCATACATATGAACATTCATCGCCGGTGCGATTAAGATGGGCGCTTGTGTAGCCAACAGTGTCGTGCTGAGCATGTCATCTCCGATACCGTTGGCCAGCTTGCCCAGCAAATTGGCCGTTGCCGGTGCCAAGACGAACAGATCCGCATGATCGGCCAGGTCGATATGAGAGACAACAGCGGGATCCTTTTCGTCAAAGGTATCCACGGCTACGGCATTGCGGGATAAGGTCTGGAACGTGAGCGGGGTGACAAATTGAGTGGCGGAACGGGTCATGATCACCCGTACATCCGCTCCGCGCTGGGCCAACTGGCTTACCAGTCCCGCCACTTTGAAGACAGCGATCCCGCCGCTCACACCGACCACGATGCGTTTCCCCTTCATGTACGCCCCTCCCTTTCGCTAAAATCGAAACCTCTTTCGGCAGCGTGGGAACCCCACATTTATTTCTGATGATAAACACAGTAGTATGATCGGATTTGGGTAAAAAATAACAACCTGGGTCCGATTGTCCAGGCTGTTGACGAACCGGCCCGCTTTTGTCGGCGGTTTTCCGGCGCTTCTGTTGTAAAATGTCGGTTCCGTCAGGCTGTCACTTCTTCTCGCCTTCCACCGGCGGCGGCACCAGTTCACCAGCCACGATTTCCTCGAGAGCCACTCCTACGTTTTTGTGGGATTTGGACTCCAGGCTCGAAGTGGACCCGTCCAGCAATTGACGGGCGCGTTTGGCCGCAACGATCACCAATGTGTATTTGCTGTCCGCTCTGGACATCAGATCATCAATGGATGGATACAGCATTACAATCCCTCCAACCAATCAGGTTGATCATGAAACAGTCTTTCCCTCTTCAAATGCTCTGCCATGAGAATAGAGCGGATTCGGTCATAGGCGTCCTCGACCCGGTCATTAACCACGACGTAATCATAGTGATGAACCTGTGCCAGTTCTTCACCGGCAGCTTCCAGCCGCTCCCGGAGTACCTCATCCGTTTCCGTTCCACGTCCCTGCAACCGGCTGTGAAGCTCCTCCATGGAAGGAGGGAGCAGGAAGATAAACACGCCTTGTGGAAAGCGCTCTTTCACTTGTCTTGCTCCCTGGACTTCAATCTCCAGCAGAACATCTTTTCCTTCATTTAATCGGTCTTCCACAAACCCCCGCGGAGTACCATAATAGTTGTCCACAAACCGGGCCCATTCCAGGAGTTCCCCCTGCTGGATCATCCGTTCAAACTCTTCTTTTGTCTTAAAGAAGTAGTTGACGCCATCCACCTCCCCCTTGCGGGGAGGACGGGTAGTGGCTGAGACGGAATAGACCAGCTCAGGCAGACGCTTGCGCAGAGAAGCGCAGACGGTTCCTTTCCCGGCACCGGACGGACCGGAAAGCACGATCAGCAATCCTCTGGTCTTCAACTCTTTCCCCATATAGCTCCCTTTCTGTTTAATCCACCATCTCTTCCGAAGAATCTTTGCTTGCCAAACGCTGTGCGACGGTCTCCGGCTGGACGGCAGACAGGATCACATGGTCACTGTCGGTAATGATGACCGCTCGGGTCCGGCGTCCGTAAGTGGCGTCGATCAACACGCCCCGGTCCCGGGCTTCCGTGATGATCCGTTTAATCGGTGCCGAATCCGGGCTGACGATGGAGATGATTCGGTTGGCGGATACAATGTTGCCGAAACCGATATTGATCAGTTTGATACTCAACTTGGAGTACCTCCTCGCTCCACATGTCTATAATCGTTACCGCATTCATCTCATTATAACCTGTTTACTCGATGTTTTGCACTTGTTCTCTCATTTTTTCCAGTTCGCTCTTACATTCAACCACCCGGCTGCCGATGGATGCATCGTTGGCTTTTGCTCCGATGGTGTTTACTTCTCGGTTCATCTCCTGGATCAGGAAGTCCAACCGGCGCCCCACCGCTTCATTCCGTTGCAAAGCCTCCCGAAATTGGACCACATGGCTTCTCAAACGTGTCAGCTCTTCGGCGATGTCCGCCTTATCCGCAAAGAGGGCGGCTTCCGCCAGGATCCGGTCTTCATCCAGGGAAGCGGTATCGAGGAAATCCCTTAATCGTTCCCCCAGCCGTTTGCGGTATTGATTCACCACCTGCGGAGCGCGCACTCCGATCTCTTCGGCCAATCGTTCCAGAGTCTGTAATCGCGTGAGAAGATCTCTTGCCAGGGATTCCCCTTCCTTGCGGCGCATCCCCACCAGGGACCGAGCTGCCGTTTCCACCGTTTCCAACAACGGCTCGCGGTACGCCTCAGGTTGGATGTTCGCCTCCTCCAACTGCAATAGGTCGGGATGTTGCAACAGTTGAGACAAGGTGATGTCCCCCGACAGCCCGTAGCGTTCTTTCAGAGACCGTGCCACTTGAACCAGGCCGTCCGCCAATTCCCAATCCACATCTATCTCTCGCCGGGAAGCGGGCGTTCCTTCGATGGACAGGGTCAAGTTCACCTTCCCCCGCCTCAGATGACGGCGGAGGACTGACTTTACCTCTTCTTCCATCACACCCCACCCCGCAGGCATGCGGATGGTCATCTCCAAGAAGCGGTGGTTCACCGAACGGATCTCCACATGAAGCCGCGCCCCTGACACTTCGCAATCGCCTTGTCCATAGCCTGTCATACTTTGAATGGTTGTCTGGGTCATCATGTTCCCATTTTAAACTACTTCCTATGGCAGTTAAACCGGCAGCGTCCGATTTCATGGAGATCACTGTTTGACAAACGCCAACTCCACCCCATCACTGTAATATTTCCGTGTTTTGCCCAAGCTTCTTGTTCTACTCCGCAATCATATTTATTCTTATCAGACGACAATGTGACTTGCTCCACACGGCTAAAGCCGTGGGCTTCTCGGATCATGGGGTGCGGCAACCCGCTGCCCTCTCCCGAAGGCTCCGCCCGAGCCTAAAAAAGTTGGAGTTCTAGCTGACCTTATTTTCCGGTACGAAACCAATGGCTCGATGAAGAATGTTTTGCGCCGCGTTGAGATCCCGATCCTCTGTGTAGCCACAGCGACATGAGTGAACGCGGACACTTAGGTCTTTCTTCACCATCCGACCACATTGCGAACAATCCTGGGACGTGTTACGAGGATCGACCAACTTCACTTCCTTACGGCCCATTCTGCCTTGTAAGTGGTGAAGTCGATCAACTGCCGCCAAGCGGCATCCGTAATCTTTTTTGCTAGGGGACGATTCTTCACCATCCCTTTGACATTCAGCTTTTCGAAGACAATCAGATCATATCGATCCACCAGAGAACGGCTGATCTGATGAGCAAGGTCTTTTCGTTGATTCGCCACCCTCTCATGAGCTTTCGCCAACAACGCCACCGCTTTGCGCCGACGGTTTGAACCTTTCTTTCGACGGGATACCATTCGTTGCAATCGCTTGATCTTTCTTAACCCTTTCTCCAAAAAGTGCATCGCTGGAAAGGACTCGTTGTCTGAAGTGACCGCAAAGTGTTTCACTCCCAGGTCAATTCCTACCCGTTTCCCACTGGGTTTTGGGGGAAAGGCTCCATCTCACAGGTCACCATTGCATAGTACCGACCATTCTTTCTTTTAATGGTGAGGGTCTTTGGTATTCCTTCCATTTGGCGATGTATCTTGATACGGATATCGCCAATCTTAGGGACACGGAGAAATTTGCCTTGGAACATAGACGGCTTTGCTTGCGGGTAAATCAAGGAATCAAACCGGTTTTTTCCCTGAAAACGAGGAAACCCTGGCTTTTCTCCTCGTTTGACGCGACGGAAAAAATGTTGAAAAGCCAAATCCAACCGTTTCACCACTTGCTGAAGAACCTGGGAGTAAATCTGTTTAAATGCGGGAAGTTCCTTTTTCAATGAAGGAAGTTCCGTCGCTTGCTGATGATAGTTCAAGGAAAAACCTCGTCTCTTGTAGGCAAAACGACGTTGTTCCAGCATGCTGTTGTATAACCATCGGCACATGTCCAGGCTCCACTTGATCGTTTGTATTTGCTCGATGGTCGGGACTAACTTGAATTTGTAAGTTCGGATCACTGGATTCACCTCCTCTCATGAATATTTTACCATAGGAAAGGGATCGTGTGTTCGGGTTCAGGACAAAAACTGTCGGACTTAGCGTATGGGGGAAACCCTCCCTCGTCCGACGACCGAAGGAAGTGCCCGTGGTGCGCTCGCTTTCATCCCAACCCTAAAGGGCCTATAATCTTCATAAAAATGAATAAAAAGCTCCCGAATCATGCTACAATCATGGTGAACCTTAACCAACCAAAGAATCCTTCAAAATGGCAGGAGGAGTAAATATTGACTGAAACCATTCATGTCGACCGTGCCACCACATTCACAGACCAACATCACGACATGATCCGGCTCGTAGCCAAGGAGCTGGTTCGAAAAGGTTTCCAGGTGCAAGCCGACCACGTCGATTGGCCAGATGGTCCGCCCATGGCGGCAGTGGACGGTTACAAACCGGATATCCTCGCTTTTCGAGAATCACGGGTGGTGTTCGTACAAGTGGAAACCTGCTCCACCTATCGAAAATCAAAGGTGGGGCATCCCTTGTCCGTATTCAGCCAGAAGGGGGCCGCTTGGGTGGTGATTCCAACGGCTTGCGGAAAAAAGAGCAATCCGGTGCTATACATGCGGGATGCCTTGCGGGACTGGGCCTTGACAAACGTTAAAATCGGAACCTGCGACCTTCTATCCGGCAAGGTAGAACTGCCCAAGGAGTAACAAAAGAAGCACCCGTCCCGGGTGCTTCCTTTTTGTGTTTTTATCCGGTTTTTTCAGCCAGCGGAGGATGAGTCTGTTTCTGCTCCTGCTCCAACATGGCTTGTTCCATCCGCTTTCGCTCGTCATCCCAGTCCAGACTCTCCGCCATCTGTTCCAGGACTTGAGGAGCGTCGGCTTCACTGCGGGGACGGTCGAAAAAGAGGGAGCCCGTTCGTCGCACCAGAAAATCGACCGCACGGATCGCCATCTCTTCTTCCATCGCGAAATCCACCTGAGCGGCGGTCAGCCGGTCCGGACGTTCCTCCGCCCGTTCCCAAACCCCTTCGATCTGCAAGCCGTACAGATGAATCAGCGCTTCCGCCCGACTCCGCTCTACTCCCGCTTGCTCCATCCGATCCGTCCACTCTTCCCGGAAGCGGCTGAAGCCATCGGACCCCAGGTTTCCGCCTCCGATCAAGGCTACCTGGTCCGTACGACAGATCCCGGATTCCCGTACACCGGCATCGGCCAGCCGCTTTGCCACCAGATCCACCACCCGTTCCGCCATCTTGCGGAAGCCGGTCAGTTTGCCTCCGGCGATGGTGATCAATCCGGAAGAAGACTGGAAAATCTCATCCTTGCGGGACAATTCCGAGGGGCTTTTCCCTTCCTCATGGATGAGAGGCCTCAGTCCTGCCCAACCGGATTCCACATCCTTCGGTTTCAAGTCCACAGTGGGGAAGACATGGTTGACTCCCTTCAACAGATAGTCCCTGTCTTCCTCTGTCATGACCGGCTTATCGATGGACCCTATATAATCGGTGTCCGTGGTCCCCACATAGGTGGTTCGTCCCCGCGGAATCGCAAACACCATCCGGCCATCCGGGACGTCAAAGTAAATGGGCTGGCGCAAAGGAAAACGCTCATGAGGCACCACCAGATGAACTCCTTTTGTCAGGTGCAAATGTTTTCCTTCCAGAGACTGATCCTTTTTCCTCAATTCATCCACCCAGGGACCGGCGGCATTAACCACTTCCCGTGCCCGGATGCGGTACGTTCCCCCACCCGCTTGGTCCCGCACTTCAGCACCGATCACCCGTCCGTTATCATAAAGGAAGGAAATGACCTCCGTATAGTTGACCGCTTTGGCTCCATGTGAAGCGGCGGTTTTCATTACTTCCAGGGTGAGCCGGGCATCGTCGGTGCGGTATTCCACATAGAGTCCGGACCCTTTTAACCCTCGGTCCGTCAATAAAGGCTCCCGTTTCAGGGTTTCTTCCCTGGACATCATACGCCGCCGCTCTTCCTTCTTCACCCCCGCCAACCGATCATAGACCAACAGGCCGACAGAGGAAGCCCATTTGCCGTAGGTGCCGCCCTGATAGATGGGCAGCATCATCGGGGCAGGAATGACGATATGGGGCGCACGCTCGTACAGCAAAGCCCGTTCCCGCCCGACTTCCCTGACCAAATTGAACTCCATCTGTTTCAGATAGCGCAGCCCCCCATGAATTAACTTGGTGGAACGACTGCTGGTACCGCCTCCAAAATCCTGTTTTTCCACTAAACCGACGGTAAGACCACGGGTGGCGGCGTCCAAAGCGATCCCGGCACCGGTAATGCCTCCCCCAACCACCAACACATCTAGGGTCTCCTCCTCCATCTCGGACAACCAGCGTTTCCGGTTGGATGCTGAAAACTGCATACTGCTCTCACACTCCCTTGTATCGTTTTTCTTTAAAAGTCCTGATTCCACAATGCTTGGTTACTGACAGAGACTGCGTCCGCACCCGCTTCCAATGCCCGTCTCACATCATCCGGCTGATGCAGCAATCCGCCGGCCACGATGGGGATCTGAATATCCCGTCGCAGGGTCTGATACACCCAAGCCGGCACAACACCCGGCATCACTTCCACCGCATCCGCCTTGGACTGTTTTAATAGATGGCGACCGGTCTCCACCGACATGCTGTCAGGGATAAACAGGCGCTGCACCGCTGTCAGCCCTTCCTCCCGCGCGTTTTTAAGCAGATGGGTCCGTGTCGACACCACCCCGTCCGGCTCCAATTCCCGTTTGATGTAAGCCAGGGCGGCCCGGTCGTTACCAAATCCCTTAGCAAGATCGAGGTGAAGAAAGACGCGCTTCCCCTTGGCCCGTACCCGTTGTACCAGGCCGGGCAGCGTATTGATATCTCCGCACAACAGGAAGCAATGAGTTACCAGGCTCTCATCCAAACGATCGATCCCGTCTTCCCCACGTATGGCAGCGATGACCGGATGTTCAACCCCAAACCGTTTACTCCTTTTCACATCCATTCCCCCCAAAAAAATACAAGAGAGTCCCTCACCGTATTAGCTTGCCCGGGTGAGGGACTCTCTTTTCGTCTCAGTCCCATCTATTTATTATATCTGTTTATGGTCTACCCGGGAATCCCCGACGCCAAACTTCATATTTTCACATCGGTACGGGACATGGTGCGCCGGACGGCATCCTGCCACCCATCGTACAACCGAATCCGCTCAACCTCTTCCATCTGAGGATTGTACTCCGCATCCACGGTCCAATTCTCCCGGATCGCGTCCTTGTCTTTCCAGTAACCGACAGCCAACCCGGCCAAATAAGCGGCACCCAGGGCGGTGGTTTCATTGACCACCGGACGCTTGACGGTCACATTGAGAATATCGGACTGGAACTGCATCAAGAAGTTGTTCAGAGCGGCTCCCCCATCTACGTTCAACTGTTGCAATTGAATGCCGGCATCCTGCTCCATCGCCGTCAGCACATCCTTCGTCTGATAAGCGAGGGATTCTAAAGCCGCACGGGCAAAATGGTCCCGCCCGGTGCCCCGGGTCAGTCCGTAGATGGCTCCGCGGGCTTCCATATCCCAATAAGGTGCCCCTAATCCGACAAATGCCGGTACCATGTAGACCCCTTCATTGGAAGTGAGGCGATTAGCACTGGCCTCGGAATCAGGTGCTTTCTCCAGAATTTTAAGCCCGTCACGCAACCACTGGATGGCGGCCCCTGCTACAAAGATGCTACCTTCCAGGGCATATTCCACCTTGCCGTCCAATCCCCACGCGATGGTGGTAAGTAACCCGTGATTGGAATGAACCGCCTTGTCGCCGGTGTTCATCAGCATGAAACAACCGGTACCGTACGTGTTCTTGGCCATGCCCGACTCAAAGCACGCCTGTCCGAACAGGGCCGCCTGTTGATCCCCGGCGATCCCGGCAATCGGGATACGGACGTCCCCTAACAGTTCCCCGGCAGTGTGTCCGTAAACCTGGCTGGAAGGAGCCACCTCGGGCAGCATCGCACGAGGAATATCCAGGGCGTCCAGCAGTTCGGTATCCCAATCCAATTCGTGGATATTGTACATCAGGGTACGGGAAGCGTTGGTGTAGTCGGTGACGTGAACCTGACCGTCGGTCATCTTCCAGATCAGCCAAGTATCAATCGTACCGAAGAGGAGTTCTCCGCGCTCCGCCTTTTCCCGGGCTCCTTCTACTTCGTCCAGAATCCATTTCACCTTGGTGCCGGAAAAATAAGCGTCAATCACCAGACCTGTCTTATACCGGAACATCGATTCCAGACCTTTTTCCTTCAACCCATTGCAGATGGACGTGGTCTGGCGGCTCTGCCAAACGATAGCGTTGTAAATCGGCTTACCGGTGTTTTTATCCCACACGACCGTAGTTTCCCGCTGGTTGGTGATCCCGATGCTGGCAACGGCATTCCGTGAAATGCGGTTATTTGCCAAAACCTCTTCCACCACTTGACGAGTAGTCGCCCAGATTTCTTCCGCATCGTGTTCCACCCATCCCGGCTGCGGATAATGCTGGGTGAACTCCGTCTGAGCCACTCCTTTCACACTGCCGTTTTGGTCGAACAGAATCGCTCGCGTACTCGTCGTCCCCTGGTCGATCGCCAACACATATTTCTGTTTCGGTTCCAAATCGGTTCCTCCTTTTTATAATCAAAAGTACATTCATTCCCGCAGGGCATCCGGTCTCCCTCGTTGTTTTGACATCGCTTACATAGCGAGGCTTGGGAGGATGCGAACAAGGCGAGGCTCGTACTCCGCAACATGTTGATGCTTAATCCTCCATCCACCACTTTCTGGAGACCGGTCTATCCCGTTGGGTTCACAGCCTGCTTTCATTATCTACCCTATCATGCACCAACAGATGAAGAAACGGACGGTTTCTGCATGCGCTTTCATGAAAGGTAACAAACTTGTCGCTTACCCTTGAGCTTTTCCTGTCGGCACTTCTTCCTCTTTATGAAGGTAACGGCGCACGAGTTGATCATAGACCAGAGCCCCGAACAAACCGCCCAGAACCGGTGCGATCAACGGCACCCAGAAGTACCCTGCGGGAGCAGGCAACGCAATGGACTCCCATCCCGCCGCCCAAGCGAACAACTTCGGACCGAAATCACGGGCAGGATTCAGCGCAAACCCGGTTAGATTCCCCCACGATCCCCCGATCATGGCCACCGTTAATCCGATAATGAGAGGACCCATGTTTTTCAAAGGAACAAACAACGGGTTACGATCATCCACCACAGCCAGAATGACGATTAACAACAGCGCCGTAATGGCAAATTCGACGAAAAACGCATCCATGTTGGTCAAAAAAGGAGCCGGATAGGTGGAGAAGATCCCCGCAGTCGCTACGCTTTCAGCGGAGCCCCGCGTGATGTTTTCAGCGCTTTCGAACTGAGCGAAGGCTTTGTTGTACAGTGCGTAAGTAACAGCAGCACCAGTGAAAGCACCTGCCACTTGGGCCATGATGTACGGCCCTACCTTACGCCAGGGAAAACCTCGGAAAACAGCCAGTGTAATGGTGACGGCCGGATTAATGTGAGTTCCGCTCACCGCCCCGGTCACATAAATCGCCATCGTCACAGCCAGTCCCCAGACCAGAGAGAGTTCCCACTGACCCAGATTGACACCATTTAAAACCAAACCCGCCACCGTGCCACACCCGACAAAAATCAGAATAAAGGTGCCCAAATACTCGGACAAACATTCCCCCCACAATCGGTTACGCAATTCTTTCACTCTCCTCTCATTTTTCAAACTAATTGTGAAAAAGAAGACGGAGACATAAAGAGATCGCACTTACATAGACGTCCCAACCCGGAATGTCTAAGCAGCACGACCTCTCCATGTCTCCGGTCGCTCGTGAAATTGTTAGACCCATCAGGGGTGTGGGTCTGTTTGAGACAACTTTACAACATTTTAACGTGAAATGCAATCCCGAAAACGCTTACAAAAACAACCAGCCGGTTAATCCTCTGCTTGGGGTTGAAACAAAGTCTGCAAAACCAGGGTGGCGGAACCGGTCGCTCCCGCCTTTTTTCCGAGATCGGATACAACGATGGTGACATCTTCGGCAGGAGCGGACAATGCCCGTTCCCGAACGGTATTTTCCAACGGTTCCAGAACCAACGATCCAGCATCGAACACGCCGCCGTTGAGAATAATCCGTCTCGGATTGAGCAGATTGACTAAGTTTGCCAGACCGATGCCCAGCCAGCGCCCGGTCTCTGCCAATATCTCCTTGGAAAAGGGGTCCCCTTCCCGTGCCGCCTCAGTCAGAACCGGTCCTGTCACTTTCTCCCACCGTCCTTCAAACCGCTCATGCAGCAGCGATTGCGCCCCTGCTCGCAGCCGTTCCCGGGCACGACGTTCCATGGCGGGACCCGAGGCAAATGCCTCCAGACATCCCGTATTTCCGCAGCCGCAGTGGGGACCCGAGGAGTCGATGATGATGTGGCCCAATTCGCCCGCTGTATACGAGGGACCGCGGACTAAGGAACGGGCCGAAAAAATCCCCGCACCCACCCCGCTGCCGACATGGACACAGATGAAATCATCCAATCCCTTTCCCTGTCCAAACCAGCTTTCAGCCAAAACCATGGCCCGAACATTGTTCTCCACCCATATCGGCACCCGGAAGTGCTCCTCCAAGAATGTCCGCAACGGGAGATTCCGTAAAGACAGATTGGGAGCAAACAGAGAAATCCCCCGATCCGAATCCACCAACCCATGCATTCCCACCCCGATCCCCAATAGGGGCGTCTCCCGCTGCTTGATTCCACCCTCTAACTGCTGGATCACTTCCTGCACCGTTTCCAGGAACGATTCTGCTGTAGGCTGCGGGGAAAGCGACATTTCCGCCTCATCTACCGTCTTCCCGTTCAAGTCGCACACCACCCCCAGTACCCGGTGGGCACTCACATAGACGCCAATCACTTGAAACGCCGATGGATTAATCGTCAAGAGAATCGGCTTGCGCCCCCCGGTGGATTCCCCCAGTTCGCTCTCTAACACCACACCGGATTCCAACAGCTCACCTACAATATTGGTTACGGTGGGAGGGGTTAGTGTGGTCATTTTGGCGATTTCCGCCCGTGATATCGGGCCATGGAGGCGGATCACGTTTAAAATGGTCGATTTATTGATGGATTTCATCCATCGAAAGCTTCCCGTCTGCATGGATTCAGCCATCGTTCTAATCACCTCCTCATTTGGCAACGTCCATCCCGGCACTTCGTTGCCCGTTTTCTTACGAAATCGATCCGATTTTTCTCCCAGCAAGGAGGGGTCCAGACAAAAGCCTGGTAATGGACTGTTTCGCTCGAGGGTTAGTCAAGAAATCACAACGATTGTTCCCTTGAAAACGAGGGAATCCCGCTTTCGAAATCTCTTTTTTGGATTGGTAAGTTGGTTACCTGTTTGTTGTTACTTCATGAGATTCTTCTTTTCCTGTAGGCGAGATGGCGTTGTTCCAACATGGAGTTGTCAATCCGATATCAAAAATTACATTTAATCTTTTGCATTTGCTCAGGTGTGTGAATGAACTTGAATTGAAAGGGTTAGATTACTTGATTCACCTCCTTTAACAAAAGTTTATCTTAGAATTGTCGGACTTGCGAGAAGGTTAAACCCTCTCTCGTCCGATTTTCGCTTTCCTCTCAACCCAAAAGACCGGGTTTTTCTCGTTCACATCTGATAAAGAGTCCCATTCTCCCTGGTCCCGGATATCCGTCTGGATTGGAATCCCCCTTACACCGCTTGCGATGACCGGTATGCCAGCCGATCAAACCGACACCCCTGTCTCACGATGTTATGAGACCATTCCTTCAACTAGGTTTTGTTAAAGCTGTTTGTGCAAAAAAAACAAATCCAAATCCAAACATCCTGTGATATGTTATTTTTAGGAGATTTTTTATCACACCATCGTTGGGAGTGGTGATCCTTTGCAATCGGTTATCGATCGTTGGATCCAATGTTCCGAATTGGATGAAGAAATGAAACGACAATTACTCACCTATTCCGATGCCGAACGGGAAGACGCTTTTTATCGCCATCTCACTTTTGGTACCGCTGGCATGCGCGGCCTGATTGGGCCAGGAATCAACCGGATCAACCGAATCACCGTACGTCGGGTGACAGAGGGACTGGCTCGGGTTTTGTCCAAACAACCGGGTGCGATGGAACGGGGGGTTGCCATCGCCTTCGATTCCCGCCGCTTTTCACGTGAGTTCGCCCAGGAGGCGGCTGTACATCTGGCCCATTGGGGAATCCGAGTCCATCTGTTCCCCTCTCTGCGCCCCACCCCCGTCCTTTCCTTCGCCGTCCGCCACCTGCACGCCGCCGCCGGAATCATGATCACCGCCAGCCACAACCCAGCGGAATACAACGGATACAAGGTATATGGAGAAGATGGGGCCCAAATGCCCCCGGACAAGGTGGAATCCATCCTGCGGGAACTGGATCAGGTGGAGGATGAATTGGCCATTCAGACCGGATCATGGGAGGAAGGAGTGGCTTCCGGACGGATCCGGTACGTGGACCCATCTGTCGACCACGCTTACATCGACCAGGTCCTCTCCCTTTCCCTTCGGGGACCTCATCCCACTCATGCATCCCTGCGGGTGGTGTTCACCCCTCTGCATGGAACGGGTAAAAACCCGGTAGAACAGGTGTTGCGTGATCTGGGTTTCTCCCGTCTGGAGACGGTGGCCCGGCAGGCCGATCCCGACCCCGCCTTCTCTACCGTCTCCTCTCCCAATCCGGAGGATCCGCAAGCCTTTGCCCTCGCATTGGAGCAGGCGAAAATTTCCGGTGCCGATTTAATCATCGGAACCGATCCTGATGCGGATCGCCTCGGTTTGTGGGCCCGCGGATCCGACGGTCGTTTCCACGCCTTTAACGGTAACCAGATCGGGGCACTGTTACTGGATTACGTGCTGCAACAGCGCCGAGAACAAGGGAATCTGCCGACAGACGGAGTGGTGTTCAAATCGATTGTCACCTCGGAGTCAGGCCGTGCGATCGCCCAACAATATGGGGTGAAGACCGTCGACACCTTGACGGGGTTTAAGTATATTGCCGAAGGAATCGAGGAACAAGAATCCAGCGGGAAGGGTACCTTCCTTTTTGGATATGAGGAAAGCTATGGATACCTTCTCGGCAGTTTCGTCCGGGACAAGGATGCCGTCCAGGCGGCGATGATGTGCTGTGAAATGACAGCCCACCACCTGGAACACGGTCGTACCCTGGATCAAGCCCTTGCAGAGCTGGATCGACAATATGGCGCCTATCGGGAAACCCTGTTTTCCTTCACTTTTCAGGGAAAAGCAGGAACCAACCGTATGCAAGCCCTGATGGATCGGTTTCGCCACACGCCACCGCTGACTGTGGGAGGACTTGCCGTTGAGCGGATCCGCGATTTCACCAACGGCTTGGACGGCTTTCCTCCCGCGAAATTGATCCGTTTTGAATTGGAAGGAAACTCCTGGGTGGCGATTCGCCCCTCCGGTACCGAACCAAAGATCAAATTTTACTTTGGCGTGCGTTCCATTACCAAAGAAGAGGCTGAAGTACAACTGGATGCGATGCGTCAATCCATCCGGGATATCGTGGAAGCTGACTAATCAGGAATGTTCCCAGGAGGCAAGCACCATCATGGCAAAAAACAACGAGTCGATCCGCTTTTTTTCCAACGACACTGACGGGGATACCATCGTGGAAACTTTGGAACATCTGAGCCGGGAAGGATACACGGTGCTTGATGTATCGGAAGTGTCCACCGGCTTGTTCATCCATGCGTATGATGACCCGGAGATTTCAAAACCGGCCCAGGCGGATCGATTACGCTTTTTTCCATCACGGCTTGGAACAAGAGTTGTCGGATTGGATCTGGAAAGAAACCCACGATCATGTCTTCATCAGCGAATGGAACGGCGGATACATCGTCCAACTTGTTCAAGAAAGGGAAACTGACGCTGACGAAGACGATTGGCAGGAAGCTCCCTGGGTTATCCAGCACGCGGTCCCCATCCAATTGTTCCTTCTCCTGACCACCTTGTTGTTTGCCGGATTGTGGATTACGAGCCTATCCCGTTAAGAAAGAATTCATAACAAAACCGCTGACATGACCATGTCGTCAGCGGTTTTTTGCATTGGGGCAAGACGAGCCGTTCACTTCGATTCCGTTTTTTCAGCTGAGGCAGCGGTTTCCTCCTTCGCTTCCGGCGGCTCTCCAAACAGTTCACAACCAGGGAAAGTAAAAGAAAACCCGTACCAACGGCAGTACAATTGCATCGGCTTTTCCTCCGACCCGTCAAAAACAGCCTGCGGGTAACCGTCCAAACTGAGGGAGACGGTGACGGGACGGCCGTCCACCCGATCCTTTAATTCGCCCCCCGCTTCCTGGATGGTGCCAATGGTGTAAAAACGCTTCGTTTTCTTGGTATGAACACCGAGCCCGCTTACCATTTCGGGAAGACGCGTATCTTTTTTTCCCATGGAAAGGCGAAATTTCGGCGGGAAAATCCCCCGATCTCCAAACAAGTTCATCACCGGCTCCAAAATCCACCTGCGATGCCAGGGTTGTATGGAATAAGAAATCTTTAGGTCTGGCCAGCGCTTGAGAGCTTGTTCCACCGTGATGTGCTCCACCGGAATCAGTTCCATCACTTCCCCTTTATTCGGTCCATGGAGACATTCTCCGGAAATGTGATCCCAGTACGAACCCGTCTCATCATCCCGTAGTAAAGCCATCCCATTATAGACCCCGACGCAGGTAAAGTGGTACAGTTTTCCGTCATCCAAAACAGGCACCATCGTAGTTGCACTGTGGCAGATGGCACAAAAGGACAAAATAAAGGGCTGACCCGCCAGCTCTCCCTGTGCCACATGATGATAGGTCATCTGATAGAGAGAGAATGCCAACCGCTTGCCCGCCCGCTCCACAACCAGCACTTTATCTGCGGGTCTCATCCTTCTGCGGCGAACCAGATCCTTTAGCGGGTTCGCCTGATCCACGTCAAAACGTTCAAAAACCGTATCCCCCCATGTAATCCGTCCCACATCAAATTCTTCTGGTTGCAGCACAATGGATTCTCCTTTCTATCATGAAAAATCGCTCGGTATATTCCATCTTATTCCATCACGAACGGATGACGGATTCATTTCCTGAATATTGAAAAAAGTATCCCGACTCCAATCCCTTTCTTTCCGGCCGACCCTCTCACACATCCTCTCCCGGCGCTTCCTTGTCATACTCCATCAACCAACAATTTTGCCAAACTCCTTCATGCTTCTCATGACGGGGGAGCATTTGCACTTTCTGAAATCCGCATTTCTCATAGCAGCGGATCGCCCTGGAATTACGGACTTGGGGATCCATCACAACGATTTGCGCCCCCTTTTCTCCCGTCAGGTATTTCACCGCCGACTGAACGAGGCGAGTACCGATCCCCCGGTTCCAATAATCCGGCTCCCCGATGAATTGGTCCATCCCCCAGACGGAAACATCGGGAGGATATCCGTACTTTCTCATGGAGTCCTTATCCAGTTTGTAAATCTGGATCAAACCGATGGGAGTCTCTTCCCACTCAGCGATGCCATAATCGATCGTTTCCCCTTCCTGCCGGGTGAGGTACTCTTTTCGCACCCGGTCTTCATCATACGGTTGGTCCCTGCCCTCGTAAAAATACAACACTCGCTCATCAGACAGCCACTGGGCCAACAGGGGAATATCCTGTTCCACCACTTTCCGGACCGAGAGCATATCCTTCTGAAACCACATGTTTGATTCTCCTTCCATCCCTGTCGCAACCGGTTCATGGGTAAGAGGAGATCGCTTTTCGCCGATCCTTGTGCCCGTGTATGTAACGTTTCCTACCTCGATATGATGGACATATCCATTTTTCTTCTATTGAAATATTAATTTTACCTTACTTTAGTCTGACCGGCAATGGGGCAGGAAAGGAAGAAACGGCGGTCTCGCTGGGAATCGGAAGCCAAAAAAACAACCCGGCCTCCACGGGACACCGGGTTGTTTCTTTTTACTTTTCCAGCCGTTCCATCAGTTTTTCCTGTTCTGCTTCAAAGCCTGGCTTGCCCAGAAGTGCAAACATGTTCTTCTTGTACGCTTCTACACCGGGCTGGTCAAATGGATTGACTCCCAATAGATACCCGCTGATCCCGCATGCTTTTTCAAAGAAATAGACCAACTCTCCAAAATGGTACGGGGAAGCTTCCGGAACCTGAACCACCAAGTTGGGGACGCCGCCGTCGGTATGGGCCAGGAGCGTTCCCTGGAAAGCCTTGTGGTTCACCTCGTCCATCGTGCGGCCGGCTAAGTAATTCAACCCATCCAGATTGTCCGGATCCTCCAGAATCGTGAGGGATTCAAGTGGGCGCTCCAAGCGGACCACGGTTTCAAACAGATCCCGCCGTCCTTCCTGAATGTATTGCCCCATGGAGTGAAGATCGGTGGTAAAGTTGACCGATGCGGGGTAGATTCCCTTGTGGTCTTTTCCTTCACTCTCCCCAAACAATTGCTTCCACCATTCCGAGAAGGTTTGAAGCGAAGGTTCGTAGTTGACCAGCAGTTCAATCGTTTTTCCCTTGTTGTATAAAGCATTTCGCGCCGCTGCATACCGGTACGCATCGTTTTCCGCCAGATTCGGCTTGCGGTAGGAGTCGGCGGCATCGGCGGCCCCTTTCATCATGGCCTCCACATCCACCCCTGCGCAAGCGATCGGCAGCAAGCCCACAGCGGTCAAGACGGAGTAACGCCCCCCCACATCATCCGGGATGACAAAGGTTTCATATCCTTCACCATCGGCCAGCTGTTTCAGGGCTCCTTTGGCACGGTCGGTGGTAGCATAGATCCGGCGCTTGGCTTCTTCCTTGCCGTATCGTTTCTCCATCCAAGCCTTGACGATCCGGAACGCGATGGCCGGTTCGGTGGTCGTCCCGGATTTGGAGATCACGTTGACGCTAACGCGCTTTCCTTCCAGGTGTCCCAACAAGTGGGACAAATAAGTGGAACTGATGTGATGACCGGCAAAAACAATCTCCGGACCCTTTCGCTGATCAGCGGGAAGCTGGTTGTAGAACGAATGGGTCAACATCTCGATCGCTGCCCGCGCTCCCAGGTAGGAGCCGCCAATCCCGATCACCACCAGGGCATCGGAATCGGATCGGATCCGGTCTGCCGCCTGCCGGATTCGGACGAACTCTTCCCGGTCGTATGCCGTCGGAAGGTCGACCCACCCCAAAAAGTCGCTGCCTGCCCCGGTTCCCTGATGCAATTGGTCATGGGCTGCCAACACGGCCGGCTCCAACTGTTCCAGCTCGTGAGCCCCGATAAATGGCAATGCTGTTTTGTGGTCAAACGTTAATCGGTTTTTCAACAAAATGTCCCTCCGTTTGCGTATCTGGACTGCGACCCTCGCTTTATTTCACTAACCCGAATTCATTTTATCCGATGGCACCGGGTATTTCAAAGAGAAACCCGGCAGGAGAGATCGTGCAACTTTGTTCATCCATGGGATTGTTTCCGGTGCATCCGTCCTTTAAATTAATAGAAACCCCGTTAAAGGAGGGATCCCCGTGCCAATCCCCGACCGCCTGCAGCCTGGTGACGAGATTCGGATCGTCTCCCCATCGACCAGTCTGGGGGTAATCTCCGAAGCCCAACGAAGATCGGCCATCTCCCGGCTGGAAGAGATGGGCCTCCGGGTCACCTTTTCCAGCCACGTGGAGGAGCGGGATAAATGGAACTCCTCTTCGGTAGCTTCACGGGTGACGGATCTCCATGAAGCCTTTACCGATCCCGATGTAAAAGCCATCTTCACCACCCTGGGAGGATACAACGCCAATCAGCTGCTCTCCCATCTGGATTACGAGCGGATCCGGGCACACCCCACCATCTTTTGCGGATATTTAGACATCACGGCATTGAGTCTCGCCTTTTGGGCCCGCAGCGGACTGGTCAGTTACTCCGGTCCCCACTTCACCTCTTTTTCTATGGAGAAGGGATTGGACTACACATTGGAGTATTTCAAACGCTGTGTAATAGAAGAAGAACCTTACACAATCACTCCTGCCGACCACTGGAGCGACGATGCCTGGTATCTGGATCAAGAAAACCGCCGTTTCCACCCCAATCCGGGTCCCCAGGTCGTATTTGAGGGAGAAGCGGAAGGACGGATCCTGGGCGGCAACTTGTGCACCTTCAATTTATTACAGGGAACTCCTTTTATGCCGGACTTAGACGGGGCTATTCTGTTTCTGGAAGAGAACGAAGAAAGCCACCCCCTCACCTTTGACCGGACCCTGCAATCCCTGATGCATGTCCCCTCCTTCGCCGGCGTACGCGGGTTGGTGATCGGCCGGTTCCAGGAGCGATCCGACCTGTCCGCCATCCGAGTGGCCACATTGCTGCAAGCCAAACCGGAACTACACCACATCCCCGTCATCGTCGACGCCAGCTTCGGCCACACCACCCCCCTTTTCACCTTCCCCATCGGGGGATGGGGACGAATCCGTGCGAAGGGAAGAGCGGGTGAAATCGAGATTGTGGAGCATTGATCAGACGGGAAGCCGACTGTTACGGTCGGATTAATCACTCGATAACGCTTGAATACAGGCTTCACGCATCTCCCATAGAGATTCAAGATCCATCTCCAACCCTTCAGTCTTCGCCCAGCGATGGATAAAATCGCGGTGAAGGCTGACTTTGTAATCGCCTAGTTGATCAGGTTTAATTTCCTCCTCATAAAGAAGCGATTCAAACGGGCTCTCAAACGAATCTGCTTCCCTGGTGAAATCATATCGGCGACCCTCGATTTTCAGATAACAATGCGCTTCGGGTATGTAGGAAGGATCCACTTTCTCCAGAACCGCCCCCACACCGGGAGTGTTTCTTTCAGACATGCGGTAGATTCCGATTACGAAAGCAACGGGCAATTTCAGTTCTTCCGCCAACACGGCAAGAATGGCATGCTTGGTGCTGCAAGTGCCTTTCTTCTCCGTAAGAACTTCCATATAGTCAGGGTGATGGCTGGTTCGACCATAAGGGAGTTGTTGTACATACTTAGCAGCGTACTGAAAATCGACAATCCCCAATTGGAGAAATCGATCAGAGACTGTTTGACCCGGAACGATGGCATGATGAAGAGGCATTCGGTTCAACTCCCCGTTGATAAAATCCGCCCTCGTCAACCCTGTTAACAAATTAATGATAACCAAACAGTCCTAGGGTTATCGATAAAGCTGTCATCCTTGCACCGAAGCAACGATCCTCCATTAATTCCGATAATACAATCCCTTTCATGATCATCTCCCCCCTATTATTGAAAAAAGATAGCCCCAAGGATCAATCACTCCCTGGGGTTATTCATTACATAACTATATATTGAAATCAATGGTTCGCATCTATCATAC
Organism: Desmospora profundinema; assembly: GCF_031454155.1. Lineage (GTDB taxonomy): Bacteria > Bacillota > Bacilli > Thermoactinomycetales > DSM-45169 > Desmospora > Desmospora profundinema. The sequence continues at coordinate 70,684 of NZ_JAVDQG010000008.1, read as the reverse complement.
CACTCGATTTAACCTTAAATCCCATCAATCCATGATTTTGCACATGTCGTTCGTAAAGGCGACGGGATCTTCCAGGGGCAGACCTTCAATCAGACGCGCCTGGTTATACAGCAGGTTGGTGTAAAGCGCCAATCGATCCTTGTCGCTTTCATGGGCTTGTTTTAACGACTGGAAAACATCGTGATTGCGGTTGATCTCCAACACTTTGTCCGCTTGGATATGCTGGTTTTGGTCCGGCATCGATTGCAGAACCTTCTCCATTTCAATGCTGACTTCCCCTTCCGTCGTCAAGCAGATCGGATGGGACTTCAACCGTTTGGAAATGCGGACATCTTTCACTTTATCACCCAAGATGGTTTTCATTTCGGTAACCAGCGCTTGATGGTCTTCCGTTACTTCTTCTTTCTTTTCATCCTCCGGATTCAGATCGAGGTCCCCGCTGGAGACGGATTGAAACGCTTTGTCGTTGTAGCTTCGCATCATCTTGATGGCAAATTCATCGATATCTTCGGTGAAGTAGAGGATTTCATACCCTTGATCGGCCACCAGTTCCGTTTGCGGCAGTTTTTCAATCCGTGCATAGGAATCGCCGGTGGCATAGTATATCACTTTCTGATCTTCCGGCATTCTCGAAACGTATTCTTCCAAAGTGACAAGCTTTTTCTCCTTGGAAGAGTAGAACAGCAATAAATCCTGCAAGTCTTCCTTGTTGCTGCCGAAATTGCTGTATACGCCGTATTTCAACTGGCGGCCAAAGGATTGATAAAAGGTCTCATATTTTTCTCGTTCATTTTTGAGTAGTGACTTCAATTCGCTTTTGATTTTGCTTTTGATGTTTTTGGCGATCATTTTCAGCTGACGGTCCTGTTGAAGAATCTCTCTGGAAATGTTGAGAGACAAGTCTTCGGAATCGACCATCCCTTTAACGAAGCTGAAGGTATCCGGCAGCAGATCCGGGCATTTGTCCATAATCAGGACACCGTTGGAATACAGCTCCAGCCCTTTTTCAAATTCCTTGGTATAGTAGTTAAACGGAAGGGTTTCGGGGATAAACAAAATGGCATGGTAGCGGATCGTCCCGTCCACTTTAATATGAACATGGGTCAGCGGCTTGTCGAATCCATAGCGTTTTTCTGAGTAAAAGTTTAAATAGTCTTCATCGGTCAGTTCGTTCTTGTTTTTCCGCCAAATGGGCACCATGCTGTTAACCGTCTGCTCTTCCACGTGCGATTCCATATCTTCGCTGCTGTCTTCTTTCTTCTTCCAGACGGTGACATCCATTTTAATCGGATAACGGATAAAGTCGGAATACTTCTTAATGATGCTCTTCAAGCGATGTTCTTCCAGGAACGCATCGTAGTTTTCATCATCGTTATTCTCTTTTAGTTGAATCGTTACCATCGTACCGGTTTCCGTTTTTTCAGCCGGCTGGATGGTATAGCCGTCCACCCCGTCCGATTGCCACTGATACGCCTCGTCACTTCCAAATGCTTTCGACAGCACCGTCACCTTTTGGGCGACCATAAAGGCGGAGTAGAAACCGACACCAAACTGGCCAATCATATCATGGCCGTCTTGGATCTCATGTTCTCTTTTAAAGGCGAGGGATCCACTTTCGGCAATCGTGCCCAGGTTTTTTTCCAGCTCATCCTTGGTCATGCCGATCCCGGTGTCGGTAATCGTCAAGGTGCGCTTGTCTTTATCGGCCGAGATTTTAATGTAAAACCTCTCTTGATCAAAGTCGATGGTGTCATCGGTCAACGCTTTGTAATACATCTTATCCATGGCGTCACTCGCATTGGAAATCAATTCACGTAAAAAAATCTCCTTTTGCGAGTAAATTGAATGGACCATCATTTCAAGGAGACGCTTTGATTCTGCCTTAAATTCCTTCTTCTCCATCATCACTTCTCCTTTTTAAAGTAAAAAGTTGATTGTACAAGCTTCAATGGATTAGCACTCGCTTGGTTCGAGTGCTAATCCATTTCCTATGTTACTCATTTCATTCCCTATGTCAATATATTCCGAAGGATGCCCGCATAAACAGGCGCCCATTGACAAGTGGAGCATCATAAAACCGCCGGCCCCAACAAAGCCGGCGGCTACTTTTTATACATAAAGAAGGGATTCCCGAAAATCCCGATTCAGGATTAGACGGTTGAGGTGAGTTTTCTCTCCCTTTCATGATCCGGTCCGCCACTCGGCTTCCCGGGCCGCCAACCGGATCCGCCTGAGACTAACGCCTCCCATTCCTTCTCTTTCTAATATCCACTCCACGGTACATTCATCCCCATCCAGGTGGAGAATCCGCACGCCCTGGATGGTTTCATCCTGGATCGGCAGCGATTCCGGAGCGGGATCGACAAAGCTTTTGCGGACACCGGAAATGACTAACGTTCCACGAACCATTTCGGGCCCCTCTTCATAGTCCGGCTGCATCCAGTGGCACAGGTAAATGCCCAGTACAACCCGTTCCCCTGTGGAATCCCGTTCCACTCGTTCCAAGATGCTGTGTCGAAAGTCCATCGTTTCCACCATCGTTTTCACTTTCACCTATCCACCCTCCCTCTATCATTATAACGGAAACAAGCCGCCTCTTATGGAAGCGGCCTGTTAGGGCGTGTCTGAACAATCCATACCGACCCTCTACTCACGGAAGATTGAATGACCAGACAGGCCCTAGAGAGAAAAAACCGTCAGGATTCCCGTTCTTCTTTAGGCTGTTCTTTCAATTCTTCCCCGTCTTTGCCTTCATACCGCAGTCCCCATCCTGTTAACGCCGCAATCAGCATGACCAGAACCAGGAACCAGCCGTGGAAAACAAAGGGGAACGCCGAGGTGGGGCTTACCACCGGTAACCATGCGTATTCCCCTTGCATGGCGCCAATCGTCGACCAACCCAGGATCAACGCCGCGCTCCAGGGGAAGATATAACCCAGCGCCGAACTGATGGCGTCAAGGAAGTTGGCACGCCGATAAGGGTGAATTTTTTGCTTCTCCCCGATCTCCCGTACAAAGGGGGCAGCCGCGATCTCCGCAGCGGTGTTGATCGTGATAGCACTGTTCATCAGGGAGACGATTCCCCAGATGGCCAGTTCCGCCCGGCGGGTAATCCCCTGAATCCACTTGGTTAATCCCCGGACGATCACTTCCATGGTGCCGCCCAGTCGCAACAGGTGCGACGCCGCCACAATCAGCAGGATCAGGATCGCCATGTTCATATAACCGGCAACCCCGTCGATCAAGGCCCCTTCCACCACATGATCGGAATTCGGGTTAAACCGGATCAGATCACTGATGCTTCCCAGGTTGGCCAACACAATGACAGGGATGGAGCTGAGAATTCCCCAAGTCAGGGACGTGATCAGGTGCTGCCCCGATAATGCCAACACAATCACCAACACAAACGGGATTAACAGAACCAATCCCGCAGGGTTGGCAGCCTCCTGCATCACCGCCAGTGCAGCGGGATCGTTGACTCCTTCGCCTCCGCCGCCAAAGATGGCAAACAGGATCACCGCCGGTACAGCCGCCACAATGCTATATTTAAAACGGGAACGAACCACACCCGGTACATCCGCGTTCTGGGTGGTAGCGGACACGATGGTGGTGTCGGAAACCGGTGCCAGGTTATCCCCGAATGCCGCACCACTTAAGATGGCCGCAAACAGCATGACCGGGTCCGCACCCACAGCCACACCCGCCGGATACATCAAGGTACAGAACGCCACTGTCGTACCGTAACCGGTTCCTACGGCGGTAGAGAAGACAGCCGCCAACAGAAAGGTTAACGCCACAAACAGGGAGCCGGTCACACCGGAAACATCCCCCAGCCAGACCAATCCTTCCACCAAACCGCCGGAGCGCAGAACCTGGGCGAACATTCCCGCCCAAAACCAGGCCACAATGGCGATCACACCCACCGGTTGGGCCATTCCGTCAAAAATGCCCTGCGCATAGTCAGACCACTTGCTTTTGCACAAAAGCAACCCGACGGCCAACCCCATGAGGGCACCGATCACCAAGCCCAGCTCGGAGCTGAGTTTCAACACACTGGTTGTTACCGCCCACACCACAAAAAACAACATGGGCACCGCGGCACCGAAAGCACCCAAGCGAAATTCAAGACGCTGGACACGTCGGCTGCCCGCTGCTTCAACCAGTGCCTCCTCCTGATGCTTTTCCTGCAGGTTTGCCATGTTTCATTTCCCCTCCCATTCCAGCAATCGATTGTCCGTCAACGGACTTCTTTAGTCTTTTACAAGTTGAAAATAGAGGGCAATTCCACAGATTGAAGACATCCGTCCGTTGTCACGGAACCGCCATCATTTTATCGCATTTGACACTCCCCACGCAAAAGCAAGGGATTCTTGGGAGCTCCCGTCTACTGACAGGATCATTTCCAAGCTTAAACGGTCTGCCCGACCGCAAGGGATCGTCGTCCTTCTTGCAAGATATTGCAGGCCGCATTAAGATCTCGATCATGATGCTGGTGACAGGCAGGGCATGTCCAATCCCGAAGGTTCAGATTCCTCACATCCTTGTTTCGGTAACCACAGGAGGAACACAGCTGACTGGAAGGGAACTGCTTCCCCACCTTTACCATCGTTCTTCCATGCCATGTTGCTTTGTAGGTGAGCATGGCGACAAACTCCGACCAGGATGCATCCGTGATGGATTTGGCTAGCTTATGATTTTTCACCATGTTTTTCACTTGTAAGTCTTCGATGCAGATCGTTTGGTTTTCACGAATCAGCTTCGAGGACAGCTTATGTAGGAAGTCATGGCGCGCGTTCACGATCTTCTCATGAAGGCGAGCCACCTGGATCCGTGCTTTGTTCCAATTGGAACCGCCCTTGGTTCGTCGGCTCATAGTCCGCTGGGCTTTTGCCAATTTCTTTTCAACCTGCCGGAAAACCCGAGGTGGTTTGACCTTGGTACCATCGGTCAAAATCGCGAAGTCTTTCAACCCCAAGTCTACACCCACCGCTTTTTCTTTCTCTACTGGAACATAGGAGCACTGGTTGATCTCACACAGCACGGATACAAAGTACTTACCCGAGGGATGACGGCGGATGGTAGCGGAAAGAATGCGCCCTTTGACTTCACGGGACTTGGCGAACTTCACCCAACCGAGTTTCGGTAGTTTCATTCGATTCCCTTTGACTTCAATAGTCGGCCTCCCTCTCTTCGGATGGTTGCATTGGCTCGTGTAGGATTGCACGCGATTGCGCTTACTTTTAAATTGAGGGCGGTCATTCTGTTTTTTGAAGAAACGAGAAAAGGAGTCAGCGAGGTGTTTCAGCGTATTCTGGAGCGACGTGGAATCGACTTCTCGTAGCCAATCGAGTTCTTTTTTTAACTGAGTTAGTTGAGCCGAACAACTCCCATAGGTCAAACCTTTTCCCGTTCTTTCATAGGTATCGTTCCACTTCGCGAGGAACTGGTTGAACACAAATCGGCTGCACCCGATCGACTTGTTTATCAGCGTAGCTTGTGCTTTCGTCGGATAGATGCGGAATTTGAATGCTTGATGCATCGGTTCACCTCCCTTTCTGATTTTCAATGTATTGCTTGATTACATCGAGGTTTACCGTTTCCAACCGTCGCAACAAAGTAGGAGTTTGTCCATAAGGAGGGGATGCGTGATTTTAAATGGGGAAACTCATTTCTTAGCACTCTCGATGTATATCCCTTGAGATGCTTGACTACCTTATGGATACGAATTGGGGATCACATTGTATGAGTAAATGCACATGGTCAGGCATGATCTTCATATTTGAAATCGTAGCTTCAAGCTCTCTTGCTTTTTCTATGAACAGATCTTTCAGTCGATCACTTACAGGCGAAACGAATACTTTCCGTCGGTATTTGGGACAAAAAACGACATGATAGTTGCAGTCATATACGATATTCGGTTACTTTGAACGGTTCTCAAATTTATCATCTATTGTTAATTTTAAAACAAATATTAGATAGGTCAAGTTAGAACCGAAAAGATGGTCAAACTTGCGAGAGGGATAAAAAACACCCCTCCCTTGTCTGACGCTCGCTTTCATCCCCATATCTAATGCTAGGGGTTTCCTCACTCGCAAAGATATAAAATGTCATCCCATCCCTGATCACACTTTCAAATTCCCCTTCTCCCACTCCTTTAACGCCATCTCCGCATGAAAGCCGGGAATACCAGCCGTTTCGCGAATGTCCCGCAGGGTTTCAACGGCCCGAGATTCATCATAAGGAAGGGAATGAACTGAAGCGCTCAACCGAACATACACATCTTCATGATCCATCAATGCCACCAACGCCCGAATCCCTTTTTCCGATCGCTTCAACTTCTGAAGATGCATCCCCTTGATCCCGCGGCATTCAGACGCAGCCTGATAATTCCCCCCTTCCCACGCGATTCCTTGTTGTCGGCAGGCATGGACATATACTTCCAGAACCTTTCGCAAAGCAGTCACATCCATTCTCCTTTCCCGTAAGCTTCTCCATAGTCCACTCTGTCACCCCTGCTGACGGGCATGGGATCGATTGAGTAATCCATTATACCTATATATAAACTTCTAATTTAAGGGGTGAAAATCCTTTATTTTGTTGAATAAAAGGTTCCCAATGAATAACCGACACTTCAGTCAAACCCAAGGTTTCCGCCATTTTTTATGCGTCTTTCACCATCATCCTTTGGGACGTATCTGAATAATTCGGAATCCCTTCAGACCACTTACTTTAGTTTCAAAAGTCTTATTTTAATTAACCAATCTTCATTAAACATTCGGAACCATTTAGGATAAGAAAAAAGGTTCATGGTTTCATGGGTTCTTATCCTTCATTTTGTAAGCGCTTTATCTAATGGAAAGGTGGTTGAGTCATGATGGCTAGATCCTTTGTCGCCTCAGCCTGGAATCTTTTATGGCAATCTCATTCCCAAACGAAACGGATCCTGCGTTTCGCTTTACCGAAAAAGAAAGCGGAATCCACACCCTTGTCCACCACAGACGCAAAAGCCGCAACGGATCCGCAACCCCCCAGCTACAAACGGTCCCAACTGGTGGGCTTGTTTCTGGGACCCGTCTTGTTCCTGTGGGCGTTGTTCCTATTCTCCCCCGACGGTTTAAGCTGGGAGGGACAGGCGGTTTTGGCCGCTACCCTGTGGGTGGCGGTCTGGTGGATTACAGAAGCGATTCCCATTCCGGCCACTTCCCTGTTGCCGCTGATCCTGTTGCCGCTTACCGGTGCCCTGGAGGGGGATGTGGTCACATCCGCTTACGGGGACCCCATCGTCTTCTTGTTTCTGGGCGGTTTCATGATCGCCCTGGCGATGGAAAAATGGGGACTTCACAAGCGGATGGCCCTTAACATCATCTCTCTGATCGGGACAAGCACCCAGCGGATCATACTAGGTATCATGTGCGCCACCGCCTTTTTGTCCATGTGGATCTCCAACACCGCCGCCGTTATGATGATGATCCCGATTGGAACCGCCATTATTTATCAAGTGTCACAAACCTTGAAAAAACGGTCACCGGATTATCCCGAACGGAAAGGGAACTTTGAAAAGTCGGTGATCCTGGGCACCGGTTTCGCCGGAACCATCGGAGGGCTGGCCACGCTCATCGGAACCCCGCCCAATGTGATTCTGGCCGCCATGGTCTCCTCGTTGTACGGGGTGCAAATTTCCTTTGCCGGCTGGATGCTGTTTGCCACCCCCTTAAGTCTGGTACTTCTGATTTGCACCTGGTTGTACCTTTCCCGCATCATTTATCCGGCGGAAATGAAAGCGCTCCCCGGCGGGAAAGAGTTGATCCAACGGGAAAAGGATGCCTTAGGCAAAACCCGTTCTGAAGAAAAAGCCGTCCTGGCTGTCTTCCTTTTCGCCGCCTTTATGTGGATTACCCGCTCCTTTCTCTGGGACGGCCTCATCCCCGGCATCAGTGACACCATGATCGCCATCACAGCCGCTGTCGCCCTCTTCCTGATTCCTGCCGCACAAAAGGGAAAGCGGGTGCTCGACTGGGAAGTCTCCCGGGAAGTTCCCTGGGGTGTGTTGCTTCTGTTTGGCGGGGGCCTCGCCATCGCCGCAGGATTCGGACAGTCGGGCTTGGCCGAATGGGTCGGAAATCAGCTGACGGTATTGGAAGGCATCCACTTCCTTCTGATCGTGATCACTGCCGCCGCGTTGGTGTTGTTCCTCACCGAGATCACTTCCAACACCGCCACCGCCACCATGATTCTGCCGATTTTGGCCTCTCTGGCCCTGGCGATCAATATCCATCCCTATGCCCTGATGGTGCCGGCCGCCATGGCTGCCAACTGTGCGTTCATGCTGCCCGTGGGAACGCCGCCCAACGCCATTATGTTCGCCACCGGGAAGGTGCAAATCACCGAAATGGCGAAAGCCGGTTTCTGGATCAACTTGTTCGCGCTAGCATTGGTCGTCATCACGGTCTATTTCTTCCTCCCGATCGCATGGGGCATCGACATGACCGTCCACCCCGCCGATTTGAAGTAATCAATCCAAAAGAGACCCCTCATCCGATGAGGGGGTCTCTTTTCGTAGAGTGAAATATTTATCCCTCGTGTATCAGCGGTTTTTCCTCAGGGAATCTTACTCCCATCAGGATCAGGGAGATGATTGGCATGAGATGGAGATCGTGGATTCTAATCGTTCTTTTCACGATTAGTCTTCTCTCGATGTGGTCCACACAGACACTGCATGCTGAGGAGTCATTTTGCCAGCAGATCAAACAAGAAACGGGGCTCCCGGCCACTTTGGAAAAGGGGATTTGCACCATTATCATCCCCCGGGAGGATATCAAAGCACGTCTAGAAGGAGTTCCGCTTCCCGGAGAAATGCTGGATTTGGAGCTCTCGGCTCACATCATTAAAACAGGAAAAAAAGGATATCTAACGGCCGAGTTTGCTCTCTTGGAAAAAGAAATCAACCCGGTGATCGATCGCGTCCGTCAATCCGGGATTTCCGTCAGTGCTCTTCACAACCACTGGATCCATGAACACCCCCGCATCCTTTATCTCCATTTCCAGGGATCGGGTGATCCGGTGGAGCTGGCAACCACCGTCAAACAAGCCGTTCAGGCGACGACGGTTCCATCACATTAGGATAACAACCGGTACGCCCGCTCGTGGTGAGCGGGTTTTCCTATGTACTTTTCGTGAAGACTCCGCTTTCTTATCACCTGTCTATTTATCGTTTCACGATACTTTTTTTAGGAGTAGTAGAAGCGGAAAATTCCTGGCCCGTCCCATCACCGTTGAAGCCTATCGAACCAACAAAGAAGTAACGATACACACACCTACAGGAACGGTAACAGCAACACCTGGAGATTGGATTATTACGGAAGAAAAAGGTGAAAAAAGTTCGTGTGAGAATGCCTATTTCAGAGAAAACTATGTATTCATTGAAGGGAATAAGAAGCGACGATATCTCGTTTCTATTCCTTTTTATAGCCTGCTTCTCGGATTTCCACTTCTTTTTGAAACAGTTGGATACGGAGATTATAATTTTATGATTGTCCTCCTTACTTTCACCCTTCTTCTCGTTTATCAAGCATACAGACAACCGTAGATTTGAATGTTAGAACCCACGGGGAAGTTTTACAACGGCCAGTTGTAAAAAAGACAGCCCGGGCTCCACTCCAACGGCTCAAATCGGCAGGAATCGGACCGGAGGATCTTTCCTACTAGCCGGCCCATAACGAGCTGTTACAACCATCACGACGAGCGGGTCTTGTATGCGGTCGGCCATAACCCTCCTATCATGATTTCACTAATAAATATACTATTTTGGAACAAGATTCACCCTCTATCTATTATAATCTATTTATTTATTGTCGATTATCATTTATAATGGAAGGGTCTTTTTTTTCAAAAGGGGGAACTATTGTGAATTTTGCTCGTCCCAAGACTGTTCAGGTATTTTTTGTAAGTATGTTGGCGCTTTTTATTCTCTTCTTTTTTCCTTTCATTCCTACCAATGCCCAACCCCAAGCCATCCAAACGAAGGCTACCGAACTCCATTTTAAAACCCCTGAGGATTATTCCGAGGGGAAGGCACAAAATGTCAATGTGGAGCCAAAAGGAAAAAAAGGGGTTCTGACACCCGGGGGACAGGGAAATTCGGGTGAGTACATCTCCTCCCCGATCCCTGCGGAAATGGAATTTACCGCTGTCGGTGTTCACTGGATGGATGAAACTCCCGGCCAGTCGAAACAAAAGCCCAACGAGTCGGTACATCTGTATTTGCGGGTCTCTGACGACGGCGAAGACTGGACGGAATGGCATGAAGTCCATACGGAACACATCATGGGGCCGGATGATGAGGTATCTGAAGAAACTTTCAGCGAGCTGATCTTTGAAACCGGTCGTTATATGCAGTTTAAGGTGCATATGGAGAGCAACCGAGGGAAGAAACCCCGCATCTCCGACATCAAACTGACAGCCTTAAACTCCAAGGAAGACCAGGAAACAGCAAAAACCGATACCCAGATGGTATCCCTGGGTTCCATGATTTTCGATTCGGTGGAAGCGGCTGTGAACCGACCCGACATCGTCAGCAGAGCCGGCTGGGGGGCTGATGAATCCCTTCGGTACATCGACGGTGAGGAAGACTGGCCCCGCCAGTATGCGGAATCCGTCACCCACCTTTCCGTCCACCATACGGATACCCCCAACACGGATGAGAGTAACGGAATCACCCCGGAAGAACGAATCCGCAATATTTATTACTTCCATGCCAAAACACGCGGATGGGGAGATATCGGTTATAACGCGATCATCGGTTATAACGGAAAAATCTATGAAGGCCGCAAAGGGAAAGACGACGAAGTTCTCACACCGGGTGTGGTCGGTGCCCACACCTACAGCTTTAATAACGGTTCCTTCGGCGTATCCATGCTGGGCAATTTTGAGAGAGCAGACCTTCCCGGACATATGCAAGAAGCGTTGGAAGAGTTGCTGGCTTATCAGGCGGACTTGCACGGTATCGACCCCATGGGAAAGAAAGATTTTGTCCGCAATTACGAATATGACAACCCCAACATTCCCAAAAAAGATCCGGATGTTCCTACCCTTCAGGGGCATAAGGATTTTCCCAGAGCCTACACGGCCTGTCCCGGCGGTTTCACTCACAAAAAGCTAAACGAGATCCGCCAAGGCGTTGTTTCCAAGCTGGAAGGATCAAACGGCACCATCACTATCGACAATATGGACCCGGCCAATGAAGCGAAAGGCGATTGGGTAACATCCACCAACGTCTCCGGTTACTACGGATCCAACTACCAGGCAAGTGCCGGCGGCTGGGGCTTTAACCTAGACACGTTCACGTGGAATTTCGAGCTCCCCGAACCGGGAAGCTACCGGGTTTTGGTCCACTATACATCAGCCTTTGACCGGGCCACCAATGCTCCGTATGAAATTCATACAAAAGATGAAGTAATCACCCAGCGGGTCAACCAGAAGGAAAATGGAAGCACCTGGGTGGACATCGGAACCTATGAGTTTAACTCGGGAGCCAATAAAATCGTACAGACGGATGATGCCGACGGCTATGTGATCGCCGATGCCATCCGCTTGCAAAAAACGGCCGACCAACCGCCGGCGGATGCGGATCCGGAAGAATCCCATACCGTCATTATTGACAATAAGGATTCCGACACCTCATTTAAAGGAAACTGGCCTTCCTCCAAAAATGTTTCAGGTTATTACGGGAGCGACTATCAACCCAACGCAGCGGGATCCGGCAATGACACCTTCACCTGGACATTGAACCCGCCCAAAAATGGAATGTATCGGGTCTTTGTCCATTATGCCGCCGCATCGGACCGGGCCAGCAACGCCCCCTACACCGTCACCTACGCCGACGGGAAAACGACTTACCGGATCGATCAACGGAAAAACGGCGGAAAATGGGTCGAATTGGGAGACTTTAACTTCAAACAGGGAACTCCCGGTAAAGTGACCCTAAGCGACGATGCGGACGGGTACGTGATTGCCGACGCGGTGAAATTTGAACTGGTTCCTCATGCTCAAATTGTGGACAATACCTCCCCTGGGAATAAAGCAGTCGGGGAATGGAATTCCTCCAATGCGATCAAGGACCATTACGGAACCGATTATTTGTGGAGTAGACCGGGAGCCGGCGATACCTTCACCTGGAATTTCAACATTTCCAAAGCCGGCTACTACCGGGTCTCCGAAAAGCATCAACCCAACCAGAACCGGGCCAGCAACGCCCCCTTCACCATCCATCACAGCGGGGGATCGACCAAACAGCTGATCGACCAGCGGGCCTACAGCGGCCAATGGGTGGAACTGGGCACCTTTAAATTTGACGAAGGCGCAGCCAAAGTCGTCCTCTCCGACGATGCGGACGGGACCCTGCTCGCTGACGCCATCAAGATTGAACCGGTTCCCTATACGGAAGTGATCGACAATAAACACCCGGATACGGAAGCCGTCGGGGTATGGACCTCCACCAACGCCATCAAACGGTTCGTCGGCACCGACTATCTGTGGAACCGGCCGGGAACCGGTGATACCTTCACCTGGAATTTCAACATTCCCGAATCCGGCTACTATCGCATTTCCGAAAAGCATCAATCCAACCAAAACCGGGCCAGCAACGCCCCCTTCACCATCCATCACAGCGGGGGAACGTCCAAGCAACTGATCGACCAGCGGGCCAACAGCGGCCAATGGGTGGAACTGGGTACCTTCAAATTTGACAAAGGCGCCGCCAAGGTCGTCCTCTCCGACGATGCGGACGGAACCTTGATCGCCGACGCCATTAAAATCGAAAAGGTTCCCACCACCATCACCTCCGACAATACCGATTCAGGCAACAAAGCGGTGGGAGAATGGAACTCAACCGTCGGTATTAAAACCTTCTATGGAACCGACTACTTCTGGAACCGCCCGGGTACCGGTCAAGACTCCTTTACCTGGAATCTCGGCGTTCCGGAATCGGGTTCCTACCATCTATATGTAAAGCACATGGCCAATCCCAACCGGGCCACCAACGCCCCCTTCACCATTCATCACGTCGGGGGACCCAGCACGGTGAATATCAACCAAACCCAAAACAACGGCAAGTGGGTTTATGTCGGCACCTACAACTTTGAGGCCGGCACTGCCAAAGTCGTTCTTACCGACAAAGCGGACGGAACCTTAATCGCCGACGCGGTCCGACTGGTAAAGCAATAGAAAGCTGTGACCAAACACACCCGGTATACACCGGGTGTGTTTGGTCATTTAAGTTTTTATGATGTTATGGTGAGGACCGGTAAGGCGGGCTGAGATCCTTTGCACTCATCGAGCACAAGTCTCTCCCTAGAACTACAGTTGTGTTTACAAGAGCCGGTGAGATGTGAGAAGGGAGGGTGGCGGGATGGCTGAGATCCTTTACGTTTTTTGCAAGAGATCGAAGGTAGCCCGCCAGCCCGACCCACCCACGCTCACATGTACTTTTAGTACAAATGCAACTGCAGGACTAGTACTACAGTTGTAATTATGTAACAATCATACGTTTTCGGTAGTGATGAAACTGAGCAATGGCTTGATGTCGTCTACGCCAATAAGACCAAGCCAAAAAATGTATCACAGGAGCAATCCTTTGCCAAAGGACTTTTTCCAGAAGTCGTCGTACCTCTGGAACCGTCAGGGAAATCACAGTCCCCAGCTGCGTTTGAAAGCAGTCAAGCTCTGGAAGAAACCACTCCCCTTTTTTCGAGGTTCTGATGGAATTCCTTGTACTCGTAATACGGTTAAAAAGGCATGAGCAAACATAGCCAAGGTGATGTGTCGATACCATCCCGTCCATGAACGAACCTCGTAGTGATCCAGCCCCACTTCTCCTTTGGCTTCCTGAAAGTATGGTTCCACCGCCCAGCGAGAACCGGCCACCTGAACGAAAGAGGAGAGGGGAACTCTTGGGAGCATAGACGATATAGTATGCAACGTCTTCCTTTTCATCCGGATGACGACGAATTAACAGCCAACGCAACCATTGGGGGGCAGAGGAACCATGGATGGGATACCGGACCCATTCATATTCGCGGAGGCCTTTCGCACCATTTCCACAAGAAAGACGGACCCACTTGCCTTCTTTGGTTCCAAAAGCCAAATCTCGTACCTGATATGCTTCCCAGCCGATATAAACGGACTCTTTCGCGGATACAGCGAGAACATAGGGCTACTGTTGCTCCTCCAGCCACAGCCGCAAACGATCATGACCATACACCACGTCCCCGGTCACCCACTGTACGGGAAGACCGCTTTGGAAAGCATGTTGCAACATCTGACGCGCCAGCTGAGGTTTGGTGGCAAAGCCGACTTTCTCAGGAATCCCGGCTTTCCGGCAACGGGAAGGTTCTTCTGTCCAGCTTTTGGGTAAATACAGACGGCGGTCGATCAGCGTGGCCCCTTTGGGACTGACATAACAATCTGACAGTTCTCAATCCGACCGGCTGTTCCGCTGTACTGTCGTTGCACCCCTGCCGATTGACGTCCTTTTTTAAGAAATCCCGTTACGTCCACCACAATGATTCCTTCGGGGTGGGCCAAGTGTTTCAACACATATTGCTGCAAATCTTATCCCGAACGGCGTCGGCATCCCACCGGGCTCGTCCCAACAGATACTGAATGCCGTAAAGGGTGAAATCCCCGGCATATTCGGCCAATTGCCATCCGTTTTTTCGGTCCACGGTACTGAGTAACCCTTGAAGATACGATTGGCATCGCTGCCGGGTTTCAGAGGGCTAAAATGGATCCCGATTCGTTCGACCAACGCTTCAAACGCTTTTGACCAGTCAGACATTTCGTCACAAGGTGAATGAAGGGTTTGACAGGGATCTTGCGAGCTCAGTGGGATTCCTCCCGATTCTTTCTTCTTATTTCAGGAGTTTATACTATAAATCAATTCATTACAACTGTAGTACTAGCCTGAAGCTGGAACACGGTGTTAGGCGATGTCTAATTGAATAGCTTAAAAATGTCCTTAAATAGAATAATTGAATATTTAAATTTATCAACGAAGTTATTTGTATTGGTGATTACTTCCTCACCTTTCTTTAAACTTTCATTATATACTGAGAATATATTCTTGTTTTCCGGGCTACCTTCACTAATAGTGTTTGTTTCAGAATGCATAATCTTATCTTGATTATCAGAGATGTGTACTGTCTCTTCAGTAGACTGACTCTCTATTTGTATCTCTTTAAAGAGATTTGTATTTATGTAATGCTCTTTATAAAAATCGTGATTAGGTAATGGTTGCTTACCATACTCCTCAAAAACCCCCTGCTCTATAAACAGAGTTGCACATTTCAGTTCTGCATCTACTCTTTCTGCAATAGTCACCAACTTTTGAAATCTGTTTTTCTTAGATAGAAAAATGCGAAAGCTAAAAAAATCAATTTGATTGTTGCAGTGTAAGAATGCCTCAAAGTTTAATAGTAAAAGTCTATTTCTAATATCTTCAGGTAAACTATAAAAAGAAGCTATTAACTCTATAGATAAATCAAATAATGTGGGGTGGGTGAATTTATACTCATGATTTTCCACATATTCTGCCATCATATATTGAGTTAATGCTTTGAAATAGTCGTCGTAGACAGACTGAAAATTATTAATAGATGTTACCATCGAGTTTTCTTCCATGTTCGCCCTCCTAGATTTCGACTAACGGCGGCGCGGGCTTCTGACGTTGATTTTACCTAGCATGTCCCGCGTTAGGAACCGGTTTAGCCCTGGGATATAATCCCGGAAGCCCATGTCATACTGCTTCGTAGCTGGGTCCCAACGCTTGGCGCTGTAGCGATAGGAGTTGTACACATCCTCATCCGGGTTCCCCGGGTCCGGTTTATCCACTCCAGTGAAGGCCTTTTCGTCATCCTTCCCGTAAGCGGTGTAACCATAGTGGCGCGGGTGTTCCCATTCTCGTCTGTGAGCACTTCCACGTCCGTCCGGGTGTTGTAGCCGTAAAAAGAAACTTCCTTCGATCCGTCATCCTTGTGGATCACCATCGACAGGCGTTCGCCCCAAGGCGTGTACTGATAAGACTTCTGGATTACCCCTGCTCTGAGATCACTTCGCCGGATAAGCCGAGGTCGGTTGCCGATTGTTCCAACAGCCACTCACCCGTCGTTTGAGCATGTCCCACTTGAAGACATAAGCTTCCCGCTTGTTGCCCGAATCGCTTTGGATCGGGGTTTTCACCTGGGCTTGGACGGTGACCGTCTCCCCAGGCGCAAGGTCATGGGGTAGGACTGTCTTTAGCCAATTACCGGTTTATTCGCCTGAGGAAAGTAACCGCAGAATATCATTTCTTTTAGCCCCAAGTTTTCGAGCTATGTCTATAGGTGTGTCCCCTGCTAGGGTTTTTATATTTTTTCTTGCACCATATTGTAGTAGTAACTGAGCGACTTTTATTCTCCCTATAAATACGGCGTAATGAAGAGGTGTCCATCCCCCTTCATCAGTTAAATTAGGGTCTGCTCCTTTCTCTAACACAAACTCTAACATTTTAATAGCCCCCGCTTTTGTTAGTTCATGCAATACTGTTCCAAACACAGGATCAACAAAGTTTATTTTCGCTCCATAATTTAATAATAGGTGTATAATTTCCTTATAATCAGTTATGTCTTTTCCTTCCCTAAAAGCATGTCCACAATATCTTGCGGCAATCAGAAGTGCAGTTGCTCCTCCTTTGTTTTGATTATTACAATCCGCTCCTGCCTCTACAATAACTTTAGTTAAATCTACATGCCCTTTCATTACAGACCTCATTAATATGGTGAATCCCTCCTCATCAGCAAGATTGGGATCTCCTCCTTTATCCAGATAGCACTTAACTTCCTCTACATTCCCTGTGGTAATTGAAGAAAATATATCTTTTCTCATACTTTCACCTCTTTTTATTTAATAAAATGCCAGGCAAAATAACCTGGCATTTTATTGTATTATTTAATTACGTATGGCCATATTCTAACCGGCCCCAAATCTCCCAATTTATTACCATCCAAAGTGACTGTTTGAATTCCATGTTCTATTTCGAACTGATTGGCCGAAAAGTGCTTAGGAGCTCTAGCAGAAGTTAGAGTATAGGGTCCATCTTCATATCTTTTTTGTGCTTCTTCTCCATACTTTATCGCTCCTGCTCTTGTGGTCGAAAAATACTTCTCCTCTCCCATCCCCCATTTATTCCTATAATAACCCACTTTTCTGAGATCTTCTAGTTCTTTAGGTTGAACAACTCGCCAAAAAGTAGTGTAATTATCAGAATCATAAGGAGGGAGTTTCTTTATTCCGTCACCGCCACTAGCCCCTCTCGCACCAAACCCAAGTACAGAGCCAACTGCCTTAAAAGGTTTAACTGGGGTCATGGCAAGATTAGCCGCAGATTCGGAGCGCGGTTTCGACTCACCAGTCCAAAAATCCTGCCCGCCGATTAGGGACATTACATCGGCGAAAGTTCCCAACCAAGTCAAATCAGCGAATGGTGCGATGGCTTCAGTAGCTTCTTGCCTTAAAGCTTCTCGTTCCTTGTCATACGCTTCACGCTTTTCCGCATCCTGAATATGATCCGGATTACAACTGAGAGGCGGCGCACAGATGGAATCGTGTCCATCCAATTCCACGCGGGAGACCGGGTTCCCACCGGTAAAGGCATACCGGTTCATCGTCCAGGGATCCATGCCCAGGCTCATATCCGCCAGGGCCCCGTTGTACATATCACGGGTGAGGAATCGGTTGATTCCCGGGTCGTAGTCCCGGAAGCCCATGTCATATTGGCCGGTAGCCGGGTCAAAGCGCTTCGCACTGTAGCGGTAGGGATTATAGATCTCCTGATCCGGATTGTTGGGATCCGGCTTGTCCACTCCGGTGAAGGCCTTACTATCATTTTCGCCGTAAGCGGTATAACCATAGGTGGCGCGGGTATTTCCGTTCTCGTCCGTGAGCACTTCCACATCGGTACGAGTGTTGTAGCCGTAGAAGGAATCCTCTTTCGAACCATCCTGGTTGTGCTTCACCATGGACAGGCGCTCGCCCCAAGGCGTGTACTGGTAGGACTTCGTGATCTCATCCGCCACTTCTTCCGAGATCACATCTTCCATCAGCCCCAGATAGTTAAAGTGAGTCGTTTTCTCCTTCGAATAATAAAAAAAGACTGCTGACCTCTACTTTGTCAGCAGCCTAACTATCAATCATTGATTATTATTCTGTTACATGTCCTTCTTTTTTCGGGGATAAGTAAGTGCAATTTCAATTCGCACAGATTTACTTCCCGGCTCCCCTACGTTTCTCCTTAACTCGTTGGCACATTTACGGAATTCCTTTTTCAATTCCTGTGAAGAGACTTTTCTGCCCTCATAAATAAGAGGGTATTTTAGCTTCTCACTAACCTGTGTAACACCGTCTACGAATAAATCGATTGTATACACCGGTAACGTAGCCAGAAGATACTCAAACTTCAACTTATCCCACTCGCAAGGTTCGTCATCGAATTCATCTTCAATTGCTTCAATCTCCTGCCCATCTTTATAGACATCGACAGAAACAATATTCTCTGACTGCCAATTCGGATGTTCACCTGTCCGTTTTAAGTAGTAGAAACCGTCATCTTCTGTATATCCCAATGGCAGTAGTGCCTCTGCAAGTTTACTACATGGCTGAGGTGATGAGGGAATCAGAAATACTTCTTTCGACTCATGAAGGTAATCATACTTCACTACCGTATCCCCCTAGTGGTTGAAACTCCCGACACATGACGATAAGGGTCCACTTCTGCATGCCAATCTGGCGTTAATTCACGCAAATTTAATGGGGAATTATCCCCGCCATGCCTTCGTGGAATCACATGATGTAGCTCCCTTGACTCCATATTACCAGTTCTCGGATTAAAGTCCAGTGGGGCATTACCTTCTTTCATTCGCCTCAAGTTTTCCGTTTCAAATTCCCCTGTATTCTTTGATTCAAACCATCGATTTTTCCAATACCTACTCTGAACAGTTCCCCAGTCAGGATTCCCACCATCTGGCAATGGCTTATCAATCGCATCGCCTTTTTTCCATCTCTGAAACTTAACATCAGTTCTATTAGCCCCTCTCGCCCCAAACCCAAGTACAGAGCCAACTGCCTTAAATGGTTTGACCGGGGTCATGGCAAGATTAGCCGCAGATTCGGAACGCGGCTTGGACTCACCAGTCCAAAAATCCTTCCCACCGATTAGGGACATCGTATCCGCGAAAATTCCCAACCAAGTCAAATCAGCGAATGGTGCGATGGCTTCAGTAGCTTCTTGCCTTAAAGCTTCTCGTTCCTTGTCATACGCTTCACGCTTTTCCGCATCCTGGATGTGATCCGGATTACAACTGAGAGGCGGTGCACAGATGGAATCGTGTCCATCCAATTCCACGCGGGAGACCGGGTTCCCACCGGTAAAGGCATACCGGTTCATCGTCCAGGGATCCATGCCCAGGCTCATATCCGCCAGGGCCCCGTTGTACATATCACGGGTGAGGAATCGGTTGATTCCCGGGTCGTAATCCCGGAAGCCCATGTCATATTGGCCGGTAGCCGGGTCAAAGCGCTTTGCGCTGTAACGGTAGGGATTATAGATCTCTTGATCCGGATTGTTGGGATCCGGCTTGTCCACTCCGGTGAAGGCCTTACTATCATTTTCGCCGTAAGCGGTATAACCATAGGTGGCGCGAGTATTTCCGTTCTCGTCCGTGAGCACTTCCACATCGGTACGAGTGTTGTAGCCGTAGAAGGAATCCTCTTTCGAACCATCCTCCCCGTGTTTCACCATGGACAGGCGCTCGCCCCAAGGTGTGTACTGGTAGGACTTCGTGATCTCATCCGCCACTTCTTCCGAGATCACATCTTCCATCAGCCCCAGATAGTTAAAGTGGGTCGTTTTTTCTTTGGCGGTACCTACCTTATCTGTCTGGGTCACCTTCCGATCCAGCGGATCATAGGTGTATTTCGTGGTGGTCGTTGTAGATCCGTCGTCCTCCAGTTTGCGATACTCCCGGATGCGGTCGAATCCGTCATACTTGTATTTCTCTACCTGTTTCCCTTGACTGGTAGCAGTGTCCAAGCGACCGAAGGGATCATAGTTATAGCTGACCGACGCCCCATCTACAGTCGCAGACAACAATCGGTTCCGGTCGTAGCTATACGTTGTCTGCGTCCCGTCCACGTTCTGTTCGACCACATTGCTATTGGCATCGTGGACATAGGTCTCCGTACGGGCATTGTCTCCCGTCTTCTCGTACTTCGTCACCCGGTCACGGGGATCATACTCGTAGGTGAGTGTGCTGTTTACCGTGTTGCCATCGGCGTCCACCAGTTTCAGGACATCCTTCGTCCGGTGACCGTTAGCGTTGTAGGTGAGGGTGTGTTCATTCACCAGGTTACCGTTGGATTTCTTCTCCACCTGATGCTGAAACAGTCCATCCAGATAGTAGGTGTAGTCCACGGTGTTGCCGTTGGCTTTGGTTTCTTTTTTCTTCTGGCCGTTGGGCGTGTAGGTGTAGGTAGTCACCTTAGGATCGGCGTCGTCGGCGGATTCCTTATGGGTGACTTCTTCCACCAGGTTGCGCCCATCGTAGGCGTATTCAGCAATCTCCCCGTCGTGGGTCCGCTTCACCGGGTTGCCGTTGGCGTCATAGGCGAAGGTGGTGGTGCGCTGGGTGTCGCTTCCTTTCACCTCTTCTACCTTTTCCACCTGGTTGAGTTCGGTGTAGTAAACCCGGTAGATGTCAATAGCGGCTTCGTCGCTGGTATCGGTCATTTCGACGAGGTGGCCGTTGACGTCATAGGTGTATTCAAACTGCTTGTTCTTGCGGGTGGGTTCGCCTTCCACCTGCCGCACGAGCTTGACCGCATCGGCGATGACAGTGCCGTCGGCTTCGTCTGTCAGGACGATGGAGGCGTCGTTGCCTTCTGTAAAGGCATAGGTGCCCAGTTCGTTCCACTGGCCGCCGTTTTCTTTCTGATTGACCGGGATCGTCTCTTCGCCCCCGTCGTAGTGAACCGTGTAGGGTGCGTCGGTGGCCCGGTCATTGCCGCGGGCGTACTTCACATAGACGGTGTAGTCTCCGTCCTGCGGGATGTTGAGGTTCCAGGTGAAGGTATCCTCACCGGTGCCTTTTAAGTTGTACTGGTAGTTGATCCCGTGATAGCCCTTCACGTTGGTGGAGGCGGGCCAGTTGCCCTCGCTTTCCGTGTTCTGGGTATCCGTGTTGTCCACCAGCACCACCGGTTGGTCTTCCGGGATGCCTTCGTCCGACTTGGCTTTCAGTTTGCCGTCGGGGTAGTAGGCCCAGCCCATGGTGCGGGTGCTGCCGCCGGCGCTGGTCAAGGTGCGTTTCGTCTGCAAGCCCAGTTCGTTGTAGTCGTAGGACGCCTGGATATCCCACGGATCGGTGCTGGTTTTCACCCAGCCGTTGTCAAAGTGGGTGTAGACGGTGTCGTTGCGCACGCTCTGCCCTTCCGAGGGCGGGGCGCTCACTTTGGTCACATTGCCCACGACATCGTAGGTGTAGACGGTTTTCTCCTGGGCCTGATGACGGGGATCGGAGCTGGAGGGATCATGGGGGAAGATCGTTTCCTTCACCCGGTTCAGCTCGTCATACACCGTCTCTTCCGTAAAGGCGTCATCCACACCGGATTCGGTTCCACGGGGGGTGATCACCTTGGTCTGGTTGCCCACCTTGTCGTACTCGTAGCGGGTGATGCGGTCTACGCCGTCTTTATGGGGCACTTTCGTTTCCGACACCAGACCGCGCTCATCGTAGGTGACGGTGGTGGTGGTGCCTTCCTTGTCAGTCACCTGGGTGCGGTTGCTGTCATCGTCGTACTGGTACTGAACCGCATGTCCCGCGGCGTCGATCTCTTTGGTCACCCGGTGGTTGAGGTCATACTCGTAGGTATGGGTGAAATCGTCCGGGGCGTCGGTTTGGTTCCCTTTCGGTTCCGTCACTTTTACCATGTTGCCGACGTTGTCGTAGTCGTAGGAGATTTTCTCTTCCTTGGCGTTGGTGACGGAGGTCAGCTGGTCGATGGCGTCATAGGCGTATGTCGTGGTGTGGGTGGTGCCATCACCGGCGTTCCCCAAGGGTTCCGTCTGCTTCTTCAGGTTGCCGACGGGATCATATGCAAAGGTCGTTTTCCGCTCCGGCGAGGTAGCCGTGTCCTTCGGTGCCACCTGGGAGGTCAGCTGATCGGCGGCGTCATAGGTGTAGGTCTGTTTGGCGCCGTTGGGAGCCGTCTCTTCGACGACGTTGTCGTTTTTGTCATAGACCGGAGCCGGGGTCTCCATGTATTCACCCGCATCCTGGTCTTTGGGGGTTTTGGATTCCAGCGGCCGGTTGAAGATGTCGTAGGTGTAGGTGCTGGTTTTCTCGTTGGCATCGGTAATGGCCAGCACTTCTCCCCGGTCGCCGTATTGGGTCTCGGTGGTGTTCCCCAGCGCGTCGGTGATCGTCAGCGGATAGCCGTTGGGGTCAAAGCCGTTGTTCTCCGCTTCCGGATCCCCGTAGACGGTGGGGTTGCCGTTGGCGTCGGTGGCTTCATGCAGGAGTCCCTTTCCATGGTAGGTATAGGTGGTCTCATACCCCTTGGGATCCGTCACCGTGGTCAGGTTCCCCTGGGCATCGTAGGCGAAGGTGTGAGACCGGCCTTCCGGACTGGTCTTCTTCACCAGATCCGCCACGTACCCGTTCAGGGAGTATTCGTACTCCATCGTCATCGAGTTCCGCTCAGACTCCGGACGGGCGTTGTTTTCCGCGTCGGTCTGGGTGAGCGGCAGACCATTGCCGTCATAGGTCCAGGTGGTGACGGCTCCATTGGGCTCCTTAAGGCGATCAACGTTAAAGTCGGCGTCCCAGTGGAGTTCGGTGGTCTCCCCCTTGGCGTTGGTGATCCGCTCGGGGTTACCGAAGCCGTTCATGCGATACAGGGTCTCCCTCTCTTTGGCGTCGGTCACCGTCGCTTCGATCACAGAGCCTTGAGAGCCGTCGATATCTTCATAGTCAAATTGCGTCACACCGTCGAGGCGGTCGGTCAGGGCCTGGAGTTTCCATTTATTCGGATCCCCCGGCTCATAGTAATCCAGCTGGGTATCGTTCCCCCTCGGATCGGTGATCTGGATCAGTTTGGTGTTTTTGTTGGTGTTTTGCGTGTTGTAGGCGAACTGGAACGTCTTTGCTTCCTCATCGCCATCCCCATCCACAAACTCCACCAGACGCCCTTTATCATCATAGGTGAAGGTGATGGTGCGACCGGCGATATCCGTGATCGATTTCACCTTGTCGATGATATGGGGGTTGTTACCGACACCCTCGTCCCCTTTGGCGTAGTACTCCAGGGTGAGGGACTGGCGGTTCGCTGGGTCGGTGATGTATTGCAGGAATTTGGTCGGCTTGTTTTGCGAGCGGCGCTCCTCATAGGTGAACAGCATCTCGTTGCCGTTTTTATCCCGAATCGCCGACAGGAACCCGACATCGTCAAAGAAGAACTGGGTCCGGTCGGGACGGGTCATCACCCATTTGCGGTCGGTGCCGCCCGCATCATACAGCTGCAGGTACAGATGAACCCCAGGCGGTGTTTTAAATTCACCGGTATCGGAATCGTATTCAAACTCGTGACTGGTACCGTCGCCGTCGGTCAGGGTAATCTTGCCGGAACGCACCCGTCCCTCGATCTCGTCGATCTTAATCGGATGCAGATCCAAAGGGGTCCCGAGGCGCATCAGACTGGTGGCGGACAGGGACCAGCCGTAACCCAATACCGAATCGGAGGTGTCCAAGCTGTTGTAGGTGAAGCGCACAAAGCTGGCCAAGCCTTGACCCGGGTTGTGGATCGGGTTGTAGCTGAAGACGGTGTTGCCGGCATACAGGTTGTTCATCACGGTGGAGCCGGCTCCGGTGTTTTTCCCTACGTACTGATAAAACTTCTCCAACCCGAGCTGGTCGGACTTGGGGTCTTCCACGATGATGTTTTGACTCAGGGTGGGAATGCCGGTCTCCCCTTCGGAGAGCCAGAGGCCGCTGGGACTATGATACAAATCCCACAGGAGAACAAAGGCTTCCCGCTTGTTGCCGGAGTCGCTCTGGATCGGGGTGCGGACCTCGGCGGTGACGGTCACCGTCTCCCCGGGAGCCACATCATCTGGCAAATCGGTGAAGAGCTGATTGCCGCCGGTGGTTACATCGGTCCCGTCCGGCAGCATCCAGTGGTAGGACAGCTGATGACTCCCGGCTGTCCAGGTGAACTGGGTCGTGTTGGTCAGCGTCACCTCGATGTTGTACCGATCCCCTGGAATCATGCGCGACGGGGTGTCCGGCGCGTAGTAAGTGCCTTGGTCCGGGGTGTCGGTGTAGTAGATCACCATCCGCGGACGCAGGCGGTCCTCACCGCCGGCGTTTTGCTCATCGCCGGCTTCGCTGCTAAGGAAAAGGGTATTGTTTCCGTCGTTGGATTCAGTTTTCCGCTTCAGCAGGAAGCCGTGGTTATCTGCCGCGCCGTTGACCCAGTCCTGGACGGCATCGGTCGTGTTCCAGCTGTGCCAGCGCAGGGCGTTGCCAAGGCCGGTTCGACTGCCCAAGGGAGTGCTACCCATATCCCCGCCGGCACTGGACCAGGCTGTGCCCGCCTTGGCCTCGTTCCAGGTGGCTTCTTCCTCTACAAAGCCACGGGTGAGGGCGTAGGCTTCCACCTCACCGGGGTTGCCGTTGGCCAGCCACGCCCACAGATCGAGATCCGCCCGGAGAATGTTGGTATTTACGGGAATCCCGGTGAGATCAAACTTCAGGACGGGACGGGTCGCTCCATAGGTGTTGCTGTGCCCCACCTGGAGCCAGGGTTTGTCGTCGGCGCCGAAGCGGTTGAGGTTGGTATTCGGTTGAGAAGAGGACAAAGTGGTGTCCGCTTCGGCTCCGCGCAGGATCTCCTTCACTACGCCAGCCTTGGGCAGGCGGGTCAGGATCTCGTTGGAAGGCAGCAGCGTTCCATCTTTGGTCTTCACGACAATCTTGTAATAATAGGCGTCCCCGGAGAGACCGTTTTGGTCTGCGGGGGCCGGTCTGGCTGTGGTATCCGTGTAGGTGACTTGCCCCTTCTTCCCGACGGGCGCCACCAGTGTGGACCGCGACGGGGTGAAGTTTTGCCAGATGCTGCGGTGCACCTGATACTCAGCGAAATCCTCACCGTCGTACTCGCTCCAGTGAAGTTCCGCCCCGGTGCCGTACACTTTGCTCGGATCGTCCAGGGTGACGGAGGGATCCCCGTAAGTGATCACCAGCTTGGGCCGGATGCGGTGTTCGTCATCCCGCTTGCCCGCCATATAACGGGGGCCGCCCTGTCCCATGGTGGATTCATCCTGTGCTTTCACCATGAGCCCGTGGTTGGATTGCGGATCGTCCACCCAGCGTTGGACGAGATTTTGCACCGAGTATTGGTGCCACTCGTGATTGCTGTTCTTCTTCTTGGTGGCTTCTGCGTATTTCGTGAGGCGGATGGCATCGGCAATCACATAACCGTCGGCATCGTCGGAGAGAACGACGCGATGGGTGTTGCCAGCGTCAAATTTCCATTTGCCAATGGGTTGCCACTCACCGCCGCCGGTTCGTTGATCGACCCGCTTAGTGGTGGAACCGTCAGCGTGGTGGACGGTGTAGGGAGCGTTGCTGGCCCGGTCGAAGGCGGAGGCATAGTGGACATCCACCTCATACGTGCCGGACTCGGTCAGGAACGGTTTCCAGGTGAAGGTGTCGGAGCCGTTCCCTTTGGCGTTGGGCTGGTAGTTGGACCCGTAGTAGCCCGAGACGTTGCTGGAGTACGGCCAGCTTCCCACCCAGGAAACCTTGTCGGAATCCTCGTTGTCCACGATCTCCCGGTTATGGGCCACTCCGGCATCGATCGTCCCGCCGGGTTCCGTCCACGCCACGCCGGATTTGGCCTCGTTCCAGTTGACTTCGGATGCGGTCCAATCCTGCTTGATGCCCCGTACTTCCAAGGGGACATCTTGGGAGTTGGTGGTATGGATCTGGTCATAGTAGAGGGAGAGCGTCGCCGAATCGATCCGGGTGCCGGGTTCGATTCCGGGGATGTTAAATTTCAACAACCCCCGCACCGCTTGGGAATTGGTCGTTCCCACAGAGATGTACGGATTGTGGTTGAAGTTGGAACCGGAACCCGTCAGGATATAGGTCTGCTGACTCTGGTTCGGGTTTGGCTGGATCGTGATGGTCGGGTCGATGATGACCGGATATTTCCGATCCTTCGCCTTCAGCCATTTTTCATCCGCCGTGACGGTGATGGTGAAATTGGATCCTTTTTTCTCCACCTTTTGCGTCACTTTATCGCTCCACACCTTGCCGTGTGGTGATTCGGGATCGTCCTGATCGTCCATCATAAAGGGAGCCGGCATGGTAAAGACGACTTCGCCGGAGGATTTGCTGATAAAGGCGATGAAGCCGTCCTTGCGCTCTTCCGCTTCCACTCCGCCCATCTTCAGACTGAAGGTGTAGACGGCTTTCTCCGGCACCTCATGGAGCACGATCTCCTCTTTGAGGGAGTTGGAAGTGACGGTGTACACCAGATCGGTGTGATCCATTACGCCGGGATACGTGATAGTGTCCGCTTTCACCTTGGGTTTGAGTGTTTTCTCTTTCACCCCGTCCATCCCCATGGTGAGGTGGTAGCGGCCCCACTTAAATTTCATCAGCTGGTCCGGTTTTTTGCCGAAATAGCTGTGAAAGGCGTTTTTGCGGTTAGCAAAGGCGAACCCTTTCTCGCTGTCGGAGGCGTTGATCTTAGTGTCGATCTCTTGCCACTTTCCTTTGCCATCCCGATAATGAACGGGTCCGGAAGCGATCTCCGCCTGAACGCGGCCATCGGACAGCTCAAAGAATTTGGCATTCTCTGTCCGTTGATCGGTTAGTTCCCGTTCCTTTTTAGCCTTGGGAAGTTTTTCTCCTTTAGGCGTTTCATCATGGCGGGGCAGGACTTGATCCGCCCGTTCCTGGGCGACGCGTTCCTGCTTTTTCTCTTCCGATTCAAAGAAGCCCCAGAATCGGTCCCACCAACTGTCTTCCTCTTTTTGCGGTTGAGTTGCGGTCATCGCCGCCAGGGGAGAGGCCGTCCCCAGAATACTGCCCCGGGTGGAATCCCGAACAGGATCAGAAGATGAGTCCGTTTGTGCCGCCCAGGTTTGAACGGCTTCCACAGCCCACACGGGTGCGGGCAGAAGGCTGGTCCAGACGAAGATGCCCAAAAAAAGAAGAAGGGCTCCCCGCCGCAAGTGCTTCAAACATCGATGCATGCTGCGTCTCCTTTCTTAAGAAAAAAGATAATAAAAAACGGTGACCCATACTCTATTCGACATATTTTGCACTACTCCTCCTATAATCCAAAAAAATATGTTATTTCTATTTAACTGTTACGAATACGGAAATAAAATGCTAATATATTGGAGCTATATTTAAATTAGAATTATATATTATAAATTTTTAATATATAATTCATAAAATATTGGATCCTAATGGGTGTAAAAGGATTTGAAATGGGGAACTATCCTTTTTTGAGGGAGATTTTGTGATATCCATCCCGGATGAATGGATGCCTCTTCCACAACCGCTTCCCGGTAATCTCTTTCCTTATCCAAACAAATAGACCAACCCCTGAGGATTGGTCAAAATATTTTCCGGTCGATTTACCAGGATCCCTCTTGCTTTCTCCACCACGCCATCAACCCGATTAACCCCGCTACGTGGACACACATTCCCACCACCCACACCGTCCAAAACACTCCGCTTCCTTCCGCCAG
Organism: Desmospora profundinema; assembly: GCF_031454155.1. Taxonomy (GTDB): domain Bacteria; phylum Bacillota; class Bacilli; order Thermoactinomycetales; family DSM-45169; genus Desmospora; species Desmospora profundinema. The sequence continues at coordinate 42,831 of NZ_JAVDQG010000008.1, read as the reverse complement.
TAAAGCCTGCACCGCCCAATACGGCGGCAACAGCATCGCCACCCATTGCCAGGCTGGATCAAGGAAATGGACGGCTGCAGGAGCGGCCAGGGCGGCGGAGGCGACTTTGGACCAAGCCAGACCTTCCACCCGATTCCGGGCGATAACCGCTAAGCCCAGGGTAAGGAGCGGAAAGGGAGGTCAAGAGAGCAGTCAGGATCAGACGAAGCGGCTCCACCGTCACCCATCCGGTCATCGGCGCTGCCAGGATGACCAAAACCGTAGAGGCCGTCGCCGGTAACACCAGTCGGCCGATCAGGTATTCCCGCCGGGAGAGCGGGGTGACCGCCAACACGCGTAACACCCCCGCTTCCCACTCCTCCAGCACCAATCCCCCACCCTAACAAACTGGAATCCAAAAAAGACAACCCAGGGTGATGACTACTCAAAGGGTCGATAAGCGGATTCGAATCCAGTGGTCACAGCCAGATTCCAAAGCCTTTTGTTCAGATAATATTTATCCCAGTCCATCAACTCCGAGGGATCGATTCCGTCGGTAATATAGCGGCTGAAATCCCAGATCGTTTCTTTGATGTCCGGGGAACCCGCCTCAGCGATCATCTGCAGAGTGGTAATGATTCCTTCCATGACAGAGAGATCACCGGAGGCATAATGTCTGATCTGGTAAAAGCTTTTATATAGATAATAGGAAAAGTGCTCAAATCGGAGAATCAGCCGTAATTGACCGTTGTCGTCATAATGGTAGGGCCGGACGATCGAATAACCACTCAGCGTGGTCAAAATGGTGCCGATGCGGTTGATGCAGTTCAGGGCGGTGTGTGGGTCATTAATTCCCGGAGATACCGCGCGAAGGGCGATTTCCACCAGTTGTTGCAGTCCGAATTCAATATCTTGCACTGTGGTTCGCTCGTTTCCCAACACAATCAAGTCCAGATACTCCTGGATGCGGATCTCTTTTTCGGAGCCCCTTCGATAAGAGAAAATCTGTCCACCTTTGGTGACAAAATCCCCTACCGATCGTTCCATCGAGATCATGACGTCATCCCTTGCCGCGATGGAGATTAAACCCGCCACATCGATATATTGAATATACCCCGAGTCCCGGGCGACAACCGATTGAAGGTCTGCGATGTGCGAGAGATCGGCATTTTCCGGGGGCATTTCCTTCCCCAACACGGTTTCAAAATGGGAGGCGATACTGCTGAGCGTCCGTTCCGTCACTTGGCTGATTAAGTTGTTCACCTGGATCCAAGTGGCCACATGATGGATGAAATAAACAAAAAAAGCGAGACAGGCAACCGCGACATTGACCGCAAAGGTGGGAGTGATCAATAAGCTTTTCGGCTTGGCTTGGTTTAAAAAAAGCAGGATAAACAGGATGTAAATGAAACCGGCCACAAACACCCCCAGTACTCGCTGTGTGATCTTGTCCGAGATAAAGTTTTGGAGCGTACGGGGTGAATATTGAGAGGTATAGGTAGTCAAAACGACCATGATCGATGAAAAGGTGATGGTGATCATGGTGAAGATGGCGACGGCAAGGGAGCTTAATATGATCTTTGCCAAATCGACGTCCGTGAGCAAAGCCCGAAAAAACCAGATTTTTTTCTGCTGCAACGTTAATGTCCGATCCAATTCCACCGTGATGTATGCGCCATACAACGCGATCGCGCTGAACAGAACCGGTATGAACCAAAAATTTTGTCTCAAGCGAAGCCAGAACTTCATCACCGTCACGGCCTCTCATCCCTTTCACCGACCTGTATTCTTTTATGCCCATCTGCTTGCTGATTTATAAAAATGAAGGGCTCGATGGATGCCTTTATCCTATTCCCTACACGAAAAGTCTGGATTTCCTGCTCTTGCTCCTCCAAACATAAAATATACCGCTCTTCTTTTGACATTAAAAAAGATAGACGATTACAGAGATATGATCACCGTATCCGCCCTTTCCCACTACGGCAAACCCCCTGACTAGCGGATCAGTTTCTGATGTAAATAAATTACAAAAGTTTCTTCATTATTTTTATCTACTATTTTTTTAATATAGAGATTGAAAGAAGAGAGATTGTTCGATATACTATGAATCGTCACAACAATTGGTATATACATCTAGACGACAGAACCAAAACAGAGAAAGGAAAGCGCTTACTTTTCAGAGGGGGTTGTTGTCCTTTTATTCAAAATATTTGAAATGGAGTGAATCGAAATGGCTGACTGGTTTCAATCCCTTCGCTCCCAGCCGCGCAAGACTTGGTTTTGCCTGTTGATGGCCTTCGTTTTGTTGATTCCCTTGATGGGACAATCCTCTGCCTCCGTGGCAGCCGCAGCCGAACCTCCCGGAAAGCCGGCACTGAACCACACCCACTGGAACAACGATGGAAACTACAAGGTGGAAATGAACCTCTGGTGGGGAGTCAACGGTACCTCCTGGAAGCTGTATGAAAACGGGCGTCTCATCCACACGGAAAACCTGAACGAAAACTCACCTAACCCCCAGTACGCGTTTGTCCAATTTCGAAACAAGCCCTCTGGCACCTACCAGTATCGGGCGGAACTGATCAACAGCGCAGGTTCCACTTCCAGTGAAACGATTTCGCTCCGGGTAAACGGCGGAGGCGGCGGAGAAGAGGACAAGGAAGCCCCCACAGCCCCCGCCAACCTGCGGGTCGCTTCCACTACCGCTACCTCGGTCTCCCTGCGGTGGGAGGCGTCCAAGGACAACGTCGGTGTGACGGGGTACCATGTGTACCGCGGAGATACCGAAATCGCCACCGTCCAAACCCCTTCGTTTACGGACACCGGATTAAATCCGGATACCTCCTACACCTATACCGTGAAAGCATTTGACGCTGCAGGAAATGTCTCCGCCGCCAGCAATGCCGTCACAGCCCGTACGCAAAAGGAAGACAGCAACGGCAACTCCCAGCACAAGATCATCGCCTATTACCCCGGCTGGGCCACCTACGACCGCAATTACCAAGTAACCGACATCGACGCTTCCAAAGTGACCCATATCAACTACGCTTTCGCCAATATCGCCAACGGGGAAATCGTGGTGGGGGACACCTATGCGGACACGGACAAGTTTTTCCCCGGGGATTGTTGGGAACCCGGCTGTAAGCGGGGCAATTTCAACCAATTGAACAAACTGAAACAGCGGCATCCCCACCTGAAAACCCTCATCTCCGTAGGGGGATGGACTTGGTCCGGCAATTTCTCCGACGCCGCCCTCACCGATGCGTCCCGTACCAAGTTTGCCAACAGCGCTGTCCGCTTTGTCCGGGAGTGGGGATTCGACGGGGTGGATCTGGACTGGGAGTATCCCGTATCCGGGGGATTGCATCCGGGCCGGCCGGAGGACAAGCGCAATTTCACCCTGTTGTTGCAAAAAGTACGGGAGAAGCTGAATGAAGCGGGCCGGGCAGACGGAAAGCAATACCTGCTGACCATCGCCTCCGGGGCCGGACCCAACTATGTGCAAAACACTGAGCTGGATCAGGTCCAGCGCCATCTCGACTGGATCAATATCATGACTTACGACTTCCATGGAAGCTGGGAACAGATGAGCGGCAACAACGCCCCCCTCTTCCGCGATCCTGCTGATCCTTTCCCGCAGGCCAACACCTTTAACGTGCAGGCCGCAGTACAAGGCCACTTAAACGCCGGCGTTCCGGCCAGCAAGCTGATCATGGGCCTTCCCTTTTACGGCCGGGGCTGGACCGGCTGCGGCTCCGCCAACAACGGCCTGTACCAGAATTGTTCCGGCCCCTCCCAGGGCACATGGGAACCCGGTGTGTTGGACTATACCGATATCAAAAACAACTATGTAAACAAAAACGGGTTTACCCGCTATTGGAATGACGCTGCCAAAGTACCCTGGCTGTTCAACCCTCAGACGGGAACCTTTATCTCCTACGACGATGAGGAATCCATCGGCCACAAAACCCGCTTCATCAAAGAGCAGAGGTTGGCAGGCGCCATGTTCTGGGAACTCTCCGCCGACCGCAACCACGAACTCCTGGCCAAAGTCCGCCGGGACCTGCCATGACAAACCATCCCCGCAGGGTAAATCCTGCGGGGGTTTTTTTATGATTGTCAACTTCCCGCACCAGGGCGTGAAACTTCTTTTTACTTCCGACACCCACCCTGATAAAATGATTGAAAGGTTTTAATCTTCGTTCCAACATTTATTGGACTTTCCATCAAAGGAGGCATGGACCATGGGAGAGACCGTCTCACAAAACAGATGGGACGCCCAACTGTATGATGACAAAATCTATTTCGTCTCCCATATGGGAAAAGGGGTCGTGGACTTGCTTCATCCCCAGCCGGGAGAACGCATTTTGGACATCGGATGCGGAACGGGAGATCTCACATTCGAAATCGCCCAATCCGGAGCGCTTCCCGTCGGCATCGACTTGGCCCCGTCCATGATTGAAACGGCGAAACGAAAGCATCCCGACATCCCCTTTGCGGTGAAAAACATGGTTCACTACCAAACGTCGGAACCGTTTGACGCGGTTTTTTCCAATGCCGCTCTCCACTGGGTGAAACAAGCCTCTCAAGCGGTGGAAGCCGTATGGCGCGCCTTGCGGCCCGGCGGTCGGTTTGTCGCCGAGTTTGGCGGCAAGGATAATGTAGCCGCGATCATGCGCGGGATCGGAAACGGACTCGCCCCCTACGGTTTATCCGCCTCCGACCGGAATCCGTGGTATTTTCCCAGTATCGGCGAATACAGCACCCTGTTGGAGAAGCAGGGTTTTCGTGTCACATACGCCATCCATTTTGACAGGCCGACCCCGCTTCCCGATGGGACCGATGGATTGAGACACTGGCTGGATATGTTTGCGGACGATTTCTTTTCTGATCTGTCACCTTCGGATCGGGAGGACCTCTATCACGTAATCCAAGAAGACGTAGAAGCCGAATTAATGAAAGACGGAACCTGGTATGCGGATTACAGGCGGATTCGAATCGCCGCTGTGAAGGAATAGAAGTTGGATGATGAAGGGATGGTTGGAGCGTTCATACTAGATCAAATTTGAGGTTTTTGCTGTTTAAAAGCACTTCCATAGGGTGGGAGTGTTTTTCTTTACACTGTCTACCAGTTTGTTACGATTAAAGAGAATGAGGATCCATGCGAGAGGAGTGATGAGGTGGCCAAGTTTGTTCTTCCTGGAGGATCTGGTTTTTTGACGAGATGGGCTCCGCCGGCCCCCACTCCGATGGTGTGGCTGGGCGCCCATCTGGTGATGCGGGCCGACCCCGGTCTGGCCTTGACCGGACGAAATTGCATTCCTCAGAAATTCCTGGACGAAGGGTTCCGGTTTCAACACACCGACCTGGAAGCGACCCTCCGGGGACTGACATCCTGAACTTCATCCATATATCAAATAAGGACGTTTCCCCACACCGTGTCAAACTCGGCGGGAAACGTCCTTGTTTTGTCGGAACCCGTTGCCCTTTCTTCAGGCCACATCCTCCTCATCCCCCTCCTCCTGAGATGATTCCTCTTGGGGCGGCTCTTCCGGTGGATTCCCGGGGGAGGGTGTACCCCCGGGTTCCTCCGGTTCCTCTTCTGAATCATCGTCACCGGGATCCGGATGAGGGGGATTCGGCTGCTCTCCGGCTTCGTTGTCCCGGTCCTCTCCATCATCGGGATCCCCCCCTCCGCGGTCATTCCCGGGTGATCCCGGCCCTGACGGATCGCGGGATTCCGGCGTTCCCGTCTGCTCGGATCCATCCCGTCCTCCTTTGCCCTCGGAGGCGGATCCATTGTTTTCCTCCGGCGTATCCGGTTCTTCTCCCGGCAACGGTTCAAAGGCGTCACTTTCCGGCTCCACCCGCTCCAGCGCAGGCGGAATCACTTTTATCTGGGGATCGGCTTCCGGGTTGGAATAAAGGCTCACCGTGATAAATCCGGCCCCCGACTCCGTCCGAATCAGGATGGGATGGTTGAGGGAGTTTCGAAACCGAAAATCTCTCTCCCCTTCTCCCCATCGCACAAATGCATCCCTTCCGACAGCCACGTAACTGTCACGGTCACTGTAAGTATGACGTTCAATGATTTCAAGGCTTATTTGATCGACCGTGTTAAACAACGTGGATGCCGTCTGGGACACTCCCCCGCCAGGGATCTCGTGAGGGGTACCGTCCACTGTCCGAACAACCGCATTATAGTCACTCCCTTCTCCCACTTCGCCGAGAAAGGAGACGGTTTCACCGGGGTTGATCACCCGGCCGTCCAACACTTCGGCCGAACGGATGATATTGGCCGTTCTTTCTTCCTGGGCGGAATCAAACCAGGTGGTAAAACGAGCCCATTCCTGCTGATCCACACCGTGAAAGTCTTCTTCCTTCACCTGAGGTTCCACCTGCACCATCGGTGCCGGCTGGGGACGATCCACGACTCCTTCCAGCTGTTTCAGCCATTCCTCCTCGATCATATCCACATCCAAAACCGTCCCGGGTTTACTTCTCTCGATCGGCTCTCCCCATCGCTCCATCCGGGCGTTCTTGGGGGGCCGGTCCACTTCTTGCGCCACCGACTCCAACCAGGCACGCAACTGTTGACGATCCACACTTTCTATCCGTTCCCCGTCATAACCGACACGGGTCAAATCCAGCGTCCATGTTTTTTGGTTATGAGTGAGGATCAGTTGGGGACCGGGGGAAAACCAATTCTCTTGCCACCCCCACCCGATCAAACCCATCAACAAGACCACGATCAAAGACAGGGTGACGGGCCACAGGCGACGACGCGGAGGCGCTTCCCTCTTCTCGGATGGAAGTGGGGCCGGCTCCTCCTTTTTCCCACCCATTATTTCCTCTTCCCGTTCCTCCTCTTCATCATCGCCGGTTCTCACCACCTCCACCTCGGGTAACTGTCGCAACGCCCGCTCGTCAACCGGCGGTCGATCGACGATCTCCACCTTCCGTTTAGAGGGATGGTCTGATTTGTCTGATTTTTCCATCGAAAAACCCCCTTCATTTCCGTCCCCACACTCTTTTCTCCTCTCATGGGTCTATCTCTATTTTTTTATATGGTCTCTATTATGGTAACGGGGATGACTGGCCGGATTCCATACAACCTTCGGTCTAGATCGGTACCGTCAGCGTTCCAGCTGACAAACATGCAAAACCCCCATCCCGTATACAGGGACAGGGGTAGGGGAATCACCGTGCCGATCTGGGACCATTCCGATTATAGGTCTCAAATGCGCCTAACGGGACATTTTTTAATACCGTGCCGTCACCATTTTCTTGCGGGTGTAAAACTCCACTCCGTCCCGGCCGTTGGCGTGCAAGTCGCCATAGAATGAATCCTTCCAGCCGGAAAAGGGGAAGAAGGCCATCGGGGCGGGAACCCCCACATTGACACCCAACATACCGGCATCCGCCTCCTCCCGGAATTGGCGAACGGCTCTGGCACTGTCGGTGTAAATGCACATGCCGTTTGCAAAGCGGGACTGGCTGGCGATTTGGATGGCTTCGGTCAGATCGTGGGCCCGCACCACCGACAGAACCGGGGCGAAGATCTCGTCCTCCCAAATGGTCATGCCGGGTTTGACATCATCAAAAATAGTGGGACCCACAAACCAGCCCTCCTCAAGCAGATTGTCTGCCCGGCCGTCCCGAACCAGACGGGCCCCTTCTTTTTCCCCGTTTTCGATGTAACTCAGCGTGCGCTCCTTATGCGTATCCCGGATCACCGGGCCGAGGAAGACGTCCTCTTCCAGCCCGTTCCCGATTGTGATCTCATCCGAAGCTTTCGTCAGCCGATCCACCAGTTCATCGGCAATGTCTCCAACGGCCACCACGACGGAGCAGGCCATGCAGTGCTCCCCGGCGGAACCGAAGGCAGCTCCTACGATCCCTTTCACGGCGGTATCCAGGTTGGCGTCGGGCATCACCACGGAGTGGTTTTTGGCACCGGCCAGGGCCTGAGCCCGCTTGCCGTTGGCGGAGGCACTTTTGTATACGTATTCTGCCACCGGTTGGGAACCGACAAAGGATACGGCCTTGATTGTTGGATGTTCCAGGATGATGGAAAGCCAATCTTCTCGTTCCAACTGATTCATACCGGGTCCACTCCTTTCTTCCATCGCGGATCAGCGCGGCTGCTCCACTTTTCCCATGATGTTTCCGTCCTTGGGGGCGATATGTTGGAAGTCGTGATCGATTTGAAATTTCCACGTCCGATGGTGCCCGGCCATCACATTGAGGTAATAGGAGGAAAACCCAGGGGGGGCCGTAACCGGATGATAACCCCGTGGAACCATCACCACATCCCCGTCCCGCGGCGTGAGAACCTCATCCAGGCCCTGTTTGTCGTACACCCGTTGCCACGCCTGTCCATGGGATGGATGAAGCCGATGATAATACGTCTCTTCCAGGTAGGCCTCCTCGGCGGATTCGGTGTCGTGCTTATGAGGAGGAAAACTGGACCAGTTGCCGGCAGGCGTCACCACTTCCACCAGCAGCAGCTTGGCCGCCGGATGATGCTCATCCAGGATATGGCGGATATAGCGCCGGGTATTTCCCTCTCCCCGTCGCTCATAGGGGATATCGGCGGGGGTGATGCGGCGGACCGGGCCCGTTCCTTCCTCCGTCACGGCTGTCGCCACCGCCACTTCACACCTGGTGGCAGCTTCCACCTCCACCTCTGTACCGGGAGGCGCATACACCCCTTCCGGAGATTTATCTTCGAAAACGGAGGTACGCATGCCGACGGACGAAAAGGCTTCCCCTCCCGCCCGGATGTGGCAGGTTCCTTCCAACACGATGACGGCAAGTTCCACACCGGACGCCTCCCGCCGGATCGACTCTCCTTTTTTCAACCGGTACACTTCAAAGCCCGTATAAGTCCACCCCGCACGTTCCGGGGTCACTTGAACGATCGGTTGGCTTCCCGTTGTTTGCGCATTTGCCTGTGCCAACAGCATCGCCATGATGGATCATCCTTTCTTCCCCAATTTCGCCGGAGCAGAAGGTGCTCCCGGCTCCTTCATCGATCCACGTTCCCTCCTATCGATGATTTACCGAGATAATAGATCGAATCGTCGCATCAATGTAATCCTTGGCCATCTTGGCATAGGTGTGAGGATGGGCCACCGCCGGGTCCTGCTCCGCTTCTACGATCCACCAACCGTCGTAGCCGCGGTCAATCAGTTCCTGAAAGATCGGTTTAAAATCGATACAGCCTTCCGGATCACCGGGAACCGTAAACAGCCCTTTGACTACAGCGGTGCGAAAGTCCAGCTTCTCTTTTCTGACTCTGTCCAACACTTCACGGCGAACATCTTTCAAGTGAACATATGGAATCCGATCTCGATATTTTTTCAGCAGTTCCAGCGGGTCGTACCCTCCAACCAAGGCATGACCCGTATCAAACAACAAGTGGACGCGGGCGGGATCGGTGGACGCCATTAAACGATCAATCTCCGCCGCCGTTTCTACGACCGTGCCCGCATGGAAATGATAGAGCAGCTGCATCCCCTGTTCGTGACAGAGGTCCGCCGCCCGGTGCAGTCCCTCCACCAGGGATTCCCATTCGCTGTCGGTCAGATTTTGAATGGACATCTCGTCTTCCGGACGCCGGGGATCCCAATGCATGGAACCGCCCATTTCACACGTGATCACATGCTCACAGCCCATTTCTTTTAGGTAGGTAACCCATTTTCCAAAGGAATGCAGCTCTTCTTCGAGGCGGCTCGCATCGGAAAATAGCGTCCCTACAAATTTGCTGGCGAGCTGGATGCCGTACTCGTCCAATTTGGCTTTCAGCGATGCGGGGTCTTGCATAAACAGCCGTCCCATTTCCGTAAAACGATAGCCGATCGCGGCCATTTCCGATAACACCTGATCTTGTGTATGGTGATCACCGAGACCGGGTATGTCATCATTCACCCAGCTGATGGGAGCGATTCCGATGCGATAAGAATGGTTTGGCGATGGATTCACTGCCGTTTCTCCCCTCTTTTCTTTTTCTATTAATATTTTCGTTCTTTTTTCAGGTTCTTTACTTTGTTTTGATAGGCTTTTTGCACGTTCGGATTATGGCCAATCACCAAATCCGCCTCTTTTGCCATGACGTGAAGTCATGTGGTTGTTCAATCTGCTGAAGAGCGGGATCCGGCTGTCTGGTGGCAAATGTATCGCCGGGAAAAAGCAGCAGCGGTATGTTATTGGCGGAAGCCGTCGCAGCGGCCGTCACCATATTGGCCGAGCCCGGACCGATGGAGGAGGTGCAGGCCATGATTTGCTTCCGGTGTTTTTGCTTTGCAAATGCCATGGCTGCTTGCGCCATCCCCTGTTCGTTTCTACCCTGGTACACTTCCAGATCCCCAGGGTCCTCTTCCAACGCCTGTCCGAGTCCCAGCACGTTCCCATGGCCAAAGATGGTGAAGATCCCTTTGACCAGCTTTTCTTCCTTTCCATCAAATTCAACCACCTGCTGATTTAAAAAGCGAATGATCGCTTGCGCCGTGGTCAATCGAATCGTCATTCTTCCCGACCTGCCTTTTCATGGATATTTAAGCGCTTCACCTTCTGTCCAAACATAATAGGGTCATCCCGCTTCAAACGGTTGTCTTACCATCTTCTCTGTCGTCTCTTTTCCCATTTGGATCGTCCGATCCGCATCCCATTCCCAATATTCCGGCCGAAACAATTCAATCGACGCCATTTCCCCGTACCCGATCTCTTTTAAGGTATCGAGGATCCGTTTCAAAGGAATCGCTCCTTCTCCCGGCCACACACGATGATGGTCCCGTAATGAACCGATGGGGAGATCTTCACAGTCGTCGATATGAAACAAAAATATGTTGTCGGGGTCTGCCTGTTGCAGATCGCGGATATCGGAGTTCATGGCGTAAAAGTGAAAGCAGTCCAGAACCAGCCCCACACTCTCCCGATTGACCGCTTCCACGATGTCATAGGCTTGACCAAAGGTATTGACCGAACAATTGGGATAGCCGCAAAATTCCAAGGCGATCTGAACCCCATAGGGTTCCGCCTGATCGTCGGAGTTTCGGCAAATCTAGGAAGACCTCAAATTTTTATGTGAGACGGGGGAAGTGATGAGCTGTAAAAAGGTCGTAGCGTTTATCTTCCAGCTCTTCGCCCTTTGCTAGTTTCACGGCGGTTTCTATCACGCTCTTCCCTTGTCCCACCGGATCTTGGAAAGCGGAAACCTGCAGCTCTCCAGACTCCACATACTCCAGTGCATCCGGTGTTCCGTCAATCCCTGCGACGATGGTATCGTCCAGTTTATTTGCCGCCTTTAGTGCACTGATCGCTCCAATCGCCATCTCATCGTTATTGGCTACGACGGCGTCAATTTTGGTACCCCGCGGTAAGCATGAGAGTGAGCCCTCCCCATCAATCGGTAGCCGACCATCCCCACCCGTATCTGTTTTTTTCTCATGTCTCCCCATCCTTACATGAAGAGTGATTGTTGAAGGAATAAAAAAGCGATTTTATCGGTCATCAAACTCTCTGTCTAAAATTAATGCTTTTTCCTGATTTAGCGCTTTCATAAATGGCTTCCAGCAGTTGAATCGAACGAAACCCATCTTCAGCGGTTACGGGAGGTTCCGTCCCCTGGACGATCGCATCGATGAACAAGCGATCTTCCTCGGCATATCCCCACTTATCCTCTACCGACAGTTGGTAAAAGTCGCTGATCTGAGCGGGTTGATTCAAACCGGGGGAAACCATCACCTTCTCCAATTCCTGTGTGGCAATGGTGGAGTATTTTCCGTACACTTCCACACTTTCAAAGGGAAAACTCCATCCGGCGTGTGCATAGGTGACAAAGTTGGCGATTACTCCCGATTCGAAGGTGAGCATAATCGCAAACGTATCCAACTCCGACTCCGAGAGATTTTGTCTTGCCTCACAATGTACGGTTTGTACTTCTCCAAATAAGTACCGGGAAAGGTCCATGAGATGAAACGGTGTTTCGTACAGGAACCCTCCTGTAATCTGGGGATTGGCCGTCCAAGCGGGGTTAAGCAGTTCTCCCCGGTTCATCTTGATGTGGGCCAAGTATGGGGTGAGCTCACCGGAAACGATGCTTTCTTTTACCTTCTTATACACGGATGCATAACGCCGGTTCATCCCCAAATTGTATACGGCTTTCGATGCGGCAGCCGCTTCCTTGATTTGCTGTGCTTCCGCCAACGAGGTGGCCATCGGTTTTTCCGAAAAAACATGAACATGGTTTTGCAGGCATTGGAGTACGGGTTCCACATGTAACGTATTGGGGGTGGTGACATAGACCGCATCCACACCGAGATCAAACAGCGCTTCGATACTTCCAACGGCCTTCGCATTTCCTACTTCTTTTGCCAAGGAAACGGCTCTTTCTTCGGAAATATCCCCGATGCCGACAATGGTCACGCGCTCATCTTTTTTCAGAATCGAGGTGTGCACCTTGGCAATCCCGCCTGCTCCCAAAATTCCGATTTTTAATTCGGGCATGTTTTCCCCTTCTTTCAAGGTTCAGTTTTTTGCCGGAAGGAAAAATCCCTGAATATAAGCGCTTACAAATCGATGATTTTGCTTGTCCCGATGATTTCATGATCTGTTTCTTAAGCGCTTAACACGAGGGTAGCAAGGATTTGAAAAAAAGCAATGGAGATCGTTGACAAAACCGTTCTCCTATCTAAACCTTGTTCGTTGATGGATACGTACCGGTCGATTTTCGGGCAATTAACTGAGGGAGCATCACAATGCGTTGTTTTGTTTTGCTCTTTCCTTCGATCTCTTCGATGAGTAAATCGACCACTTGGGTACACATGTCCTGAATCGGCTGTTCAACGGTTGTCAAGGGAGGATCGCTGCTTTTGGACAACAGGGTATTGTCAAACCCGGCGATGGACAGATCCTCCGGAATGCTTAATTCTTTTTCTCGCGCAGCAAAAATGGTTGCAATCGCCAATATGTCATTACAGGCAAAGATGGCGGTCGGCGGATCGGAAACACCCAACAACTCTGCCGCCAGATGTTCTCCATTTTCAGAACTCAAGTCCGTCAGGGCGATCCTGTCTTCACCAATCTCCAATCCGTGATCCCGCATTGCCTGCTTATATCCGCGAATCCGGTCCTGACTGCTGGTGGCCCCTTCTCCGATCACCGCTATTTTTTTATGGCCGAGACAGATCAGGTGGGAAGTCACTTCATACCCTCCGGCAAAGTCATCCACTTTTACACTGCTGACCGATACGGAAGGGTGGGATTCGGCCAGAAGGACAACCGGAATCTGTTCCTGGAGTAATTCTCTTATCACTTCCACGCTTTTAAAGCCGCCGGCCAATATAAAGCCATCTACACTCTTTTGTTTCAACAGTGAAATGGTGCGCGCCTCTTTTTCCTCGTTAAAATCGGTGCTGCAGATGACCAGGTTAAAGCCCCGTTCAAGGGCGCGGTCTTCCACCCTGCGTGCCATCTCCGCGACGAAAGGGTTTGCCAAATCCGGCAACAGAAATCCGATGGTGGTGGTTCGCTTCCCCGTCAAAGCCGAAGCGAGAACACTCGGCTTATAGTTCAGCTTTTCCATCGCTTTTAACACTTTTTCCTTGGATTTCTTCCCCACTTTTTGATTGTTCAGTACATAGGAAACGGTGGCGATGGATACACCCGCTTCCTTTGCTACATCATAGATCGTCGGTCTCATGGATCTCATGCCTTTCCTTCAATCCGTTCACACCGAGGCGGTCTCGCCTCCCGGTGAGATTTAAGCGCTTATATAGAAGCTTATCAACACACCGGGATAAAAGCAATGACGATCACGAACAAACGGTGCCCAATGGGACGGTCGTTCCTGTCTGATACGCTTTCGTGGCGGCAATCGAGATCTCCAGCGCAATCTTTCCGTCATACTCATCTACCAGCGGTTTTTGATTATCTCTTAAGCATTCAATAAAGGAGACCATCTCACCTAAGTAGGCATCCCGAAACTGTGATGGAAAATCAGGAAGGATGTCATACGTACAGCCCTGATTCTTCAACAGTTTGATATCATGATGCCGCATCGAACCGATTTGAATCGCCCCTTCCGTTCCAATAATCTCGGCCCGGATATCATAGCCGTATGTGGCATTGCGGCTGGCCTCGATATCGGCTGCCGCACCGGAATCAAAGGTTAAATAGGTCAATGCCTGATCCACATCGTTATATTCGGCTACATACTGATTTTGCACGACACTCCCCAAAGCGGCAACCGTCTTCACTTCCGAACCCAAAAAGAACCGTGCGGCATCGTAATCATGAATGGAGAAGTCCAGGTACAACCCGCCGCTGTGTTTAATAAATTCCGGAGGAGGCGTGTTTCCGTCCCGGGTGATCCCTTTGAAGTAGAGGGGCTTGCCGATCTCACCCGCTTCGATTCTTCTTTTTGCCTCTATATAATTGGGATCAAACCTTCTCATAAAACCCACTTGGCAAAAGAGTTGGTTTTTCCGAATCGCTTCGATTGCCTCATCCGCTTCTTGCAGGGTTTGCGTAATCGGCTTTTCAACAAAGATGTGTTTTCCGTTGGCAGCGGCTTTTTTGATCATCTCCGCATGTGTACTGGTAGGAGTAACAATCACCACCGCATCGATCGCGGGATGTTCAAACACATCATTCGGGTTTTGGGACCATATCGGCACTCCCAGTTCCGTTGCGACCTGTTCCGCTCTTCCTTCTGACAGATCCGCCACCGCCGCTAATTCCGCCCCCTCCACTCTCGCAGAAATATTGGTGGCGTGCCAATACCCCAACCGTCCCAAGCCGATCACTGCACAACGAATGTTTCGCATGAACATATAACCCCTCATCATCGATTTTTGTAAGCGCTTTCCCAAATGAACAAAAAAGTACCCACGATAAGCGCTTCATTTTTTTTAATATCACAGCTGCATTTGTGCGAAGAGCGTATACGAGCATGGGTTGGTCGGGCTGGCAGGCTGTCTTCGATCTCTTGCAAAAAGCGCAAAGCGAGACCGGGAACGAAGTGACCCAGGCGAAACTTGTGCTCTGTGAGTGCAAAGGATCGCAGCCATCCCACCACCCTTCCTTCTCACATCTGCACCTGCTCTTTAAGTACAATGGCATAGGAGTGGATCAATCAAACAATCGTGAGATGATGACCGTAAGATTGGGTTTTCTCCATCCCCCTTTTCCTTAAGCGCTTCACTTTTTTGTAGTATAAATCACCCTTTCATTCATTGCAATAGTGTGAAAGATCTTTTTTCGGCAAGTGATTCCCGACTCATTCCAAAAAAGAAAAGCCCCCTTAAACCGAGGGCTTTTCCATCATCCCAACCATTCTCCTTCAAATACCACCGTCGCCGGTCCTGTCATATAGACCCGGCCGTCCTCTTCCCTCCAGTCGATATCCAGGTCGCCTCCCTTCAGCCGGACGCGGACGTTTCGCCGGGTCCGACCGGTCAGGACTCCTGCCACAACGGACGCGCAGGCGCCGGTGCCGCAGGCCCATGTTTGGCCGACGCCCCGCTCCCACACCCGCATGTCCAGTTGCGAGGGAGAGTGGACCGTCACAAATTCAACATTGGTTTTCTGGGGAAACAACGGATGGGTTTCCAAGCGGGGACCCCACTCGTCCACCGGAAACCGGGTCGCATCTTCCACAAAGATGACCGCATGGGGATTGCCCATGGAGACGCCGGTAAAGCGGAACGACTTGCCGTCCGCCTCCACCGGTTGATCCACCACCGTTTCTCCTTCCAGGGTGGTGGGGATCTGTTTTCCGCCCAGGATGGGGCGTCCCATATCCACCCGCACCCGGGTGCCGCCCGCTTCCAACCAGACCCGCTGAATCCCGGCGCGGGTCTCCACCGCCATCTCGTTCCGGGCACCGGAGATGCGTTCGTAATAATACCGCGCCACACAGCGGACAGCATTGCCGCACTGTTCCGGTTCGGAACCATCCGCGTTAAAGATCCGCATGGCGCAGTCTCCTGTATGTGAAGGAAGAATAAAGACCAAACCGTCGGCACCCGCCCCAAAGTGGCGGTCACACACCTTTTGCGCCAATACTTCGGGTTCTGTCGGCAGTGCGGCAGCGGATACCACAACAAAGTCGTTTCCCAATCCATGCATTTTCGTAAATTTCATCGGCTGCGGGCGATTGCATTGTCCTCGCCCTCCCCTCCCTTTCCCGTCACAATGGCGAAAGCGATCCAGGCGGCATGGAGCCGGACCGGATCGCTGGATGTACCCTTTATCCTTTTTTGAGCGTAACCCAGGAAGAGCGGGATTGCAATCCCATTCTCGAAAAGGAAATGCTCCATCAGGCAGCTCAACCTTCGTAATCTTTCAAGCTGAGAGCTCGGTCGGAGGCCAAGTGGAGCACCAGGGAGTGTCTGAATAATCCGTAGGGCGAGATCCCGGGGGCGGTATCGCTGTCTTCGTTTCGTTGCGAAATCGGTCCTCTTGCGTGTAACAGCGAACCAAAGACCAGACCGTCCCTCCCTTCTTTCACACGGGAAAATGGAACGTCCCGACAGGCCCTAAACGCTGGGTGACACCCGGCGCATCGGCCGCGCGATCTCGATGAGCCCCGCCAGCAGGGTGGGGATGGAGGCGGCAGCCAACACCAGGGCCCATTCCCGGAAGCCGAGGGCGACGGTGTGGAAGACGGGTTGGAAAGCGGGTACGTACATAACCACCAACAACAACAGCGCCGAGGAGAACACGGCCAGCACTAGCGCCATATTAGAAAATGGATTGCGGTGGAAAATCGATTGGCTGCTGCGACAGTCAAACACATAGATCAGTTGCGCCAGCACCAGGGTGGCAAAGGCGACGGTCTGGGCCCGTACCAGGTCGTCGGGCGCTTCGGAATAAGCCAGCCAAAACGCCCCCAAGGTAAAGGAGCCGATCAGGAATCCGCGGGTGAGAATTTTCCACCCCACCCCCCGTGCAAAGATACTCTCCCGGCTGTCCCGTGGTCGACGCTTCATCGTGTCTTCCTCGGCGGGATCCACGCCTAGAGCCATCGCCGGCAGCCCATCGGTAACCAGGTTTACCCACAAAATCTGAATAGGTACCAGAGGCAGCGGCATCCCCGCCAGCATCGCAAGAAACATCACCAGGATCTCGCCTACGTTGCTGGCCAGTAAGTAACTGATAAATTTGCGGATGTTGTCGTAGATGCTTCGCCCTTCTTCAATGGCGGACACGATCGTGGCAAAGTTATCGTCGGCCAGGATCAAGGAGGAGGCCTCCTTGGAAACATCGGTACCCATCACTCCCATGGCGATCCCGATATCCGCCGCCTTGATGGCGGGAGCATCGTTCACCCCGTCGCCGGTCATGGCCACCACGTGCCGCTCCCGCTGCAACGCCTTCACAATCCGCAGTTTATGTTCGGGTGAAACACGGGCATACACCTGGACGTCGTTTACCCGCTCCTGAAAAGCAGCATCGTCCAACTTTTGCAGATCGGCACCGGTCATGGTTAATCCGCCAGGGGTCAAGATGCCCAGTCTCTTCGCAATGGCCACAGCCGTTGTCTGGTGGTCCCCCGTGATCATCACCGTCCGGATCCCCGCTTGGCGGCAGGTGTGAATCGCATCCTTCACTTCTTCCCGGGGAGGATCGATCATTCCCGCCAACCCGACAAAAACCAGCTCCCGTTCAGCGGACGATTCCCGTTCCGGCATCGCCCCGCTCCACTCCCGGTAAGCAAAACCCAGGTTGCGGAGCGCCATCTTCGCCAGCTGTTCGTTGGTTTTCAGCGCTTCCTTTCGCAACGATTCCGTCAGGGGAATGATGCGACCTTCTTTCAGGATATGAGTACACCGGCCCAGCAGGACATCGGGGGCGCCCTTGGCCAGCAACAGCCGCTTCCCATTTCTGTTTTCCGCCAACACCGACATCATTTTCCGTTCCGAATCAAAGGGAAATTCACCGACCCGCTTCCACTCTGACGAAAGCGTTTTGCCCGTGAGACCGCCTTTGGCGCCAACGACCAACAACGCCCCTTCCGTGGGATCTCCGTCCACGTGCCAGCTTTCCTGTTTCCGCCGGAGCAGCCCTTCCCGTCCTTCTTTTCGGATGAGAGAGGTGTTGTTGCACAGGACGGCGATCTCCAACAACCGCTTCAAGTGGGGATCTTGACGCGGGTGGATCCCCTTGCCACCCGCAGTAAATTTCCCTTCCGGAACATATCCGGATCCGCTGACCTCCATCGTCCGACCGCCCACCCACAGGTGGGTGACGGTCATTTTGTTTTGCGTAAGCGTACCGGTCTTGTCCGAACAAATGACGGATGCACACCCCAAGGTTTCCACCGAGGGCAATTTTCGTACAATCGCCCGCCGCCGGATCATACGCTGCACACCAAGAGCCAAAGCGATGGTGACGATCGCGGGCAACCCCTCCGGGATGGCGGCCACGGCCAAACTCACCCCGGCCAAAAACATCTTATAGGCGTCATGGCCGTGGATAATTCCCGTCAGTACCACCACTGCCGTCAAAAAGATGGCGACGGTGATCAAAATCTTTCCCAGCTGTTCCAACCGGTTTTGCAGGGGCGTCTGCATCGTCTCCGTCGTCTGGATCAGGTGGGCGATCCGCCCCATCTCCGTCTCCATCCCCGTATGAACCACCACACCGCTTCCCGCCCCCCGAACGGCCATGGTACCTAAAAACGCCATGTTTTTGCGGTCCCCCAGCGGGATATCCCCCCCAGTGAGAACCGAGGCCGTTTTATTGACAGGAACCGATTCACCCGTGAGCGCCGACTCCTCAATATACAGGTTCTTCACTTCGATCAGACGAATATCCGCCGGAATGCGGTCTCCGCTCTCCAAAGAAACGAGATCCCCTGGAACCAGATTGGAAGCGGGGATCCGGATCCAGGCACCGTCGCGTTTGACCCGGGCAGTAGGAGCGGATAACTCCTTCAAAGCAGACAGCGACCGTTCCGCCCGGAATTCCTGGACAAACCCCAACACCGCATTCAACACCACAATGGCGATAATGGCGATGGCATCGGTGTACTCTCCCAGGAGGCCGGACACCAGTGTCGCTGCCAGCAGCACCAACACCATAAAATCTTTGAATTGGTTCAACAACAAAGCGATCAGGGACAACCTCTTCCCTTCCGCTAATTGGTTGGGCCCCACTCGCCGCAGGCGGGATTCCGCTTCACCTGCCTTCAACCCGTTCTCCGGATCAACGGCGAAGTGTTTCGTCAGCCTGTCCACATCCCAATCGAGATAACGGCTGCCTTGTGACACAGTCCCTCCCCCTTTGTCCCATCTCATGCCCCATCTTATTCAGACAGGCCTTAAAACATGCCAGGAAGAGTACAGGACCCCCTCAATCATGCTCGCATCGGAATCCAATTGACGGGTTGATCCACCCGTCGATGTATAAGCCGATTCATTCACTGGAAAAATATGAGCAATCCCATCGGGTAGGAGGTTGGAACATGAACGAGACATTCGCCATTGTTTACCAGTTGGAACCCACTCCTTCACTTAAGCGATTTGCCGAGGGTATCCAACATGTGATGGAATCCAACGGTTATCGGCTGGGTGACGAAAGGGATCCCCACATACAGTTGGTGTTTAACATGGTGGATCCCCGCCACCCCAGACACTTTCGGCGAAAAGGGAAAGGGACCTTTGTAATCACGGTGGCGGAAAACCACCAACCAGTGGATGACACTTTCCGTTCGGCCTATCCGGTATTGATTCAATCACTGGGGAACATGATGATTTTTTTGGACCGGTACACCAATCCGGAAAAAACATTCTTCATCACGCTGGAACAGGGCTGTTATCCCCTTGCCTCCCATGAAGGGGATTCGACTTATTACCAAGATGTATTTAAGCGAATCCGCCCGCTCGCCTCCTCTCAATTGGTCATCGACAATACGTTCCATCCTGATCTACCGGAGGATTTGCGGGAAGGCGACACCGTCACCAACGAGTTGATCCAGTCGGGAAAAAAATTGGACGGGATGAATTTGCTCCCCACCCCTTTCCCCATCGAGGAATTGCTTCCCGATAAAGCCTATCGGCATGTTCAACGCCTTTACGGCATTGGAGGCCTCAGTTACGGAAACTTAAGTGCCCGCCGGGAAGAGAGTCAATTCTGGATGAGTGCCAGGGGAGTAAACAAAGCCCAGTTGCAACAGATTGGACGGGATATTCTCTTGATCAAGGGATACGATCCCGACAATCTCTCCATGGAGATCAGCGTACCGGCAGATATTGAACCCAAACGAGCCTCGGTGGATGCGATCGAACACTGGATGATCTATACGGAGCACCCGGAGGTCGGAGCGATCGTCCATATCCATGCCTGGATGGAGGGGATTCCTTCGACGGAAATCAACTATCCCTGTGGGACGGTTCAACTGGCGGAAGCGGTCGCCCAAAAAATCAGGGAAGCAGAAGACCCCTCCCGTGCGGTGATCGGGCTGAAAAACCACGGACTCACCATTACCGGAAGGGATCTCAACGACATTTTTGAACGGATTCAAGGAAAAATCATTCCCCAAGTTCCCATGACATGAGAGGTCCTGACTCATGAACCGACGAACGGTGTTAATCACCGGAGCATCCAGCGGAATCGGAAAAGCGATCGCACGCGAACTGGTCGCTAAAGGGGATTTCCCCATTCTGGTTGCGCGGGATGATTCCAAGTTACAGAACTTGAAACAAGAATTAGGGGCGGGAAGTGCCTTTGCCTGCGATGTCACCAAAGAGGAAGACGTCCATCGGCTCGTCCGGCGGGTCATCCAGACGTACGGGGGACTGGATGTATTGATCAACAATGCCGGTTACGGCCGGTTCGGCGGATCCATGGACATCCCCATCGCCGATTATGCCGGGATGGCCGAAACCAATTATCTGGGAACAGTCCGGATGACCCAGGCGTTTCTCCCGCATTTGCTTTCCCGAAACGGACGGATCATCAATATCGCCTCGATCGCGGGATTGACGGGCATCCCAAACTTGGCGGCATATTGTGCTTCCAAGTTTGCCATCATGGGCTATTCCGAATCCCTTCAGTTGGAGTTTTCACCGCGGATTCGCGTGGGGGTGTTATGCCCGGGGCCGGTCCAGACCCCTTTTTTTCAGGGAGAGGATCCGTCATCCCTCTTTCCTCCCCTGATATCGGGACAACTGCTGGATACGGAGACCGTAGCGCGGCACGCCGTCCGTCTGATCGAGCGGCCCCGGGTTCATGTGATTCCCTTCGGGATGCGCTGGGCCATGCGATTTCGTCGTTTCTGTCCCGGACTCTATGGATGGATGTTAAAGCGAATCTATGATTCGTTTGGACAAAAGAAACCGGCTGCCGTCAACCACGAAGAAAGGGTCCCCTGATCATGCACCAGTTCATCGTCAACCCGTTATCCGGGAACGGGCGGGGAATACGTGTCTGGTCCCGAATTAAAACCATTTTGGAGCAACGCTCCATCCCCCACCAGGTGGCATTCACCCAAGGAAACAAACATGCGACGGAACTGGCCCGCTCCGTGTCCACCCGTCCCGACATCAAGGCGGTGGTGGCTGTCGGGGGGGACGGCACCGTACACGAAGTGGGGAACGGACTGGTGGGGTCGGATAAACCCTTGGGTTATATCCAGGCCGGGTCGGGCAACGATTTTGCCATCGCCCAAGGCATTCCTACCGATCCGCTGCAAGCATTCGACCGGGTGCTGCAACACCGGGTTCGCCGAATCGATACCGCCAAACTGCACGAACGCTTCCTGATCGGGTTTTCCGGAATCGGATTCGATGGATTGGTGGCGGAAACCGTCAACCTCTCCTCCGCCAAACGGTGGCTGGGAAAGATGGTTTATCCCTATGCCGCACTTCAGACCTGGGTCAAGTTCCGGCCTGCCCACGCCACCCTCACCATCGATGGAGAGATGTACTCGTTTCCCGACTTATGGTTGATTGCCGTCACCAACATCCCCAATTACGGAGGAGGCATGCTGGTCTGCCCTGAAGCGGATGACCAAGACGGTTCACTGGACATCTGTTGTGTAAGCCGGCTTTCCCACGGGCGATTTTTAAAAGTGTTCCCTTCCGTTTTCAAAGGGAAGCATGCCCGTCATCCCAGCATCACGATGAAACGGGGGAAAACGATCACTATTCAAACGGATCCACCTTTAACCGTTCATGCCGACGGAGAAGTGATCGGCCAAACTCCCCTGTCCATTCAGATACAGCCCCAATCCTTATCGATTCTGTGAAAGAAGCGATCCTGTCCTCGCCTGAAGACATGGATCGCTTCGTTTCTTTTAGAACACCCCTGGATGGTCAATCCACATCGTAGTCACTGATTAACCATTCAAATAACAGAGAACACAAATGGCGAAACGAGTTTGCTAACCATTGCATGGTCCTGTCACTCCTGTAATCGTGGTCTCCCTATTTTTTATCAAAGAGTCCATAACCATTCATACTCAGGCGAGACGGATACCGCCTAGAACTGTCTGGTGATCCGTCAGACACAAGCCGGTTCCATAGCCCCGCCCACCCCTGCCGTGCTATACTGAAATGTAGTGTTTTTCCGGTGTAGGCCAGCTATGAACCGGAAACGAAATGACTGGAACGTGCACCGGTGAAAGGGAGGGGAAACCATGTCATTCGACGGCATCGTCGTCCGTGCAGTCACCAAAGAACTGCAGGATACCTTGACAGGCGGACGAATTGCCAAAATATATCAACCATCGGAGTGGGAACTGGTTTTTCACATTCGAGCAAAAGGAGACAACCACCGGTTGCAGCTCTCCGCCCACCCCGCCTATCCCCGGCTCCACCTGACGGAAAAAACGGCGGACAATCCCCTTTCGCCACCGATGTTTTGCATGCTGGTACGGAAACACCTGGAGGGGAGCGTGATTCAATCCCTGTCCCAGGTGGCCCTGGAACGAATCGTCCACCTGGATGTCAAAACCCGAAACGAGTTGGGGGATGAGGTCGTACGACGCCTTGTGGTGGAAATCATGGGGAGACACAGCAACCTGATCCTGCTGGATCCCGCTTCTGGAAAAATCCTGGACGGCATCCGCCGGGTGGGGGTTGGAGTCAGCCGCCATCGGCAAGTGATTCCCGGAGCCGTCTACCAGCCGCCGCCGGAACAGGACAAACGGAACCCCCTGGATACCGATCGGGAGTCGTTTCTCCGATCGATCCAATGGAATGAAGGGCGTTTGGATAAACAGCTGGTACGCCATTATTTCGGATTGGGTCCGCAAATCGCCCGGGAGATCGTGCACCGCGGCGGAATCGGCGACCGGGAACAGCTGTGGGAAGCCTTTTCCCAAGTGATGACCGCCATCCGGGAGCATCGTTATGAGCCTACCCTCGTCCACGGAAAAAAACCGGCCTTCGCCGCTCTCCCCCTTACCCACCTCGCGGGGGAGCGGGAGTCCTTCGACTCCATCAGCCGGTGCCTGGAGACGTTTTTTCACGGCAAGGCGGAACGGGACCGGGTGCGCCAGCAAAATCATGACCTCATCCGACGTTTGAAAAACACCGTCGATAAAAACGAAAACAAACTGAAAAAACTGGAGAAAGAATATCTCTCCACCGAACGAGCCGATGATTACCGCACCCAGGGAGAGCTGGTTACCGCCCATATGCACCAGATCCGCCGGGGCGATACAAAGCTGAAAGCGATTAATTACTACGATCCCGACGCACCCGAGGTCACCATTGACCTGGAGCCGCGGCTCAACCCGTCGGAGAATGCGCAACGCTACTTTAAGCTGTACAACAAGGCAAAATCCGCCCGCAAATGGATCCGGGAACAACAGGAAAAAGCGCGGCAGGAATCGGCTTATCTGGAATCCGTGCTGGTCCAGCTGGAAAACGCCTCTTCCGCCGAAGTGGAAGAGATCAAGGAAGAGCTGGTGGAACAAGGGTTCCTCAAAGCCGCCCCCGCCCGCAAAAAGAAAAAGAACCCGTCTCGTCCGAAGCCCGCTTCTTACCGTTCTTCCGAGGGAATCCCCATTCTGGTGGGTCGCAACAACAAGCAAAACGACGCCCTCACCCACCGGATGGCCACCCCCACGGATACCTGGCTCCATACCAAAGAGATCCCCGGCTCTCACGTCGTGATTCGCGCCAGACACTTCGGTGAAGAAACCCTGAAGGAAGCCGCTCTTCTGGCTGCGTACCACAGCAAAGCCCGGGAGTCCAGCCAAGTGCCGGTGGATTACACCCTGATCAAACATGTCAAGAAACCCTCCGGCTCCCCGCCCGGTTTTGTCATCTATGAAGAGCAGAAAACCCTGTTCGTCACTCCGGAGGAGCAGGCGATCCGTAAGCTGGAGGTGGAGGATTAACGAAAACCCATCCCGAAAAAGGATGGGTTTTCGTTAATCCTCCACCAACTCTTCCGCCGCCATGACCAACCGAAACGGGATCAGCTCCCGCTCGCTGCCGTTTTGCAGGACCAGCCACTGTTCCACGGCGTCGATCCGGGTCACGAAGCCAAGATGTTTTTTGGACCCCCATTTGCCGGCAATGGTCAGCAGGATCGGCTCTTCTTCCCGGTATGATCGCTCGATCAACCGCCCCATCTCCACTAACGCATCCTCGCTTAAGACCGGCGGCTCATATCGTTCTTGTTCCCGCCGGGCCTCCCCCAGCGCCTCTGCGTGCTCGGGCAGCGTCATCCGATGTCCTTCCCACATCTTGTTTCCGCGCTCCAGCGCTTTCATCGCCATCACCTCAGGAACAGGATACCCGAACAAACGTTCCTTATCCACCGGAAAATGTTTCCCGCCGTCCCTTCCTCCCCCATTGTGAACTCACCCTGTCCCTCTAACTTTCCCTCCCTTATACTGAAAAAGGGGTGAAAAGAACATTCCTCCAAGCCCAAACATCATGAACAGGGGTCGAACATATGGGGCTTACACAATGGAAAGTGGATGTAGACGGTGAAAAACGCATCGTCCAACTGCAGCACAAAGGAAAGAAAGGAACCGTACAGGTGGACGGAGACCCTGTGATGGAGTGGAAGATCCCCCGCCTGGAATCGAGTCATCATCTCACCCGGATCGGAAGCCGGCTTTTGGGAATCCACCTTTACGAAGACTTACGGGAAGCGGCAGGTTGGCGCTATGACTGTTCTCTCGACGGTCTATCCGTCGTCACCCAAAACAGCGTCTGGATCCGGGAAAGTACCCCTTATAATGGGGGCTACAGACGGTGGGACATCGATCTTTGCGGACAGCGGATCCAAATCGGCATGCGTCACAAAGTGATGACCGGCTCCATTCTGCTGGAACTAAACAGGGATCCGGTGACCAATCTGACGATGGACATCCGTTCCGACGAGGGGGATGCTTTTCTCCCGATGTGTGGTCATCGTGTCGGCATCCACATCCGGGAAACCGAGGACTTTTCCTTTCGTTATGATTGTTCCGTAGACGGCCGCTCGGTAACCACCGGGCAAATGATCGCGCCTGCCCGCCTCCTGGCCAATGAAGGCGGATTCGCTTGGATGGGGAAAGTGGACGAAACCTCCCACCTGTTTCGGTTTGAACACCGTCCTTTTCGCAGCCGGGCCACCCTGTGGGTGGATGGAAAAGAAGCAGGCTCTACCGGCCCGTTTTGGGAGGATCGAAAGGAGAGCTGGTATTCCTTTCGCTGGTCCGGTCACCATGTGATGGTGCAGGTGCGGGAAATGCGGGATTTTGAGTATGAATACCTGCTGGTGCTGGACGGGCGATCGCTGATCACGGGAGAATCCGTGCAACCGCCGGAAATAACGGAACCAGAGATAACGGAAGTGGAAGCGGAGAGTACCCATGATGCGTGGGATCTGGAGCTGACAGACGGTCCCCACCGGGTGGAGGTGGACGGAACCTTCACACAGCGCATACGCGTCGACGGCGTCGAAGTGGCGAAAACGTCGCTGTGGGACTTAGGCGACAGCTGGCATCCCTTTGCCATCGGCAAACATTCGTGCGCAGTCCTGTTCCAGCCTGGAACATTTACGCACCGGGCCCACTTGTTTGTCGACGGCACCAACGCAGCCACCGGTGAAGACATGCTCCCCCTAAAGGTGATTCCCGCCGGCGGACGACCCAAGTGGTGGATGTTCCGTACGCCCCAAGGAGTCCGACGGGTGGAGCTTCACCACCAGTGGTGGTGGCTGGGAGGAGTCTGCCAAATCCGTGTGGACGGGGAGCCCGTTTTAAAAAAACGGCGATGGAACCCGGAAGCCACCTTTCACTTTTATGTGGATGGCCTTTCCTGTCAGATGCAGATCGAGTACGATCCAGCGGACAACCAGTACGATTACCACCTGTGGGTAGATGGTAACAGAATCGAAACGGGAAAAGTGGTTCCAGCTGAGCAGGAAGAAAAAAGTCCTCAGCCGCCTGCTGCTCCCTCCTGGAGAAAACGCTTGCGGTCGGCAGTGGGGATTTATCTCTTCGGAGTAGCAGCGCTTTACGTCCTACACTCTCTCGCCCGATGGCTGGGATGGGCCGAGCCCCGAGAGTTGCTGTGGTACTTTACTCTGCCTCTCATTTCTGTCTTCACCTATTTACTCCATGGTTCCAAAGCGGAAAAATGGGTGTACGCTGTGATGATCATCGCAGTGGCGGGTTTCGGGATATACTTTTGGATAACGGATTAGGGAAGGACCCGAAACGCGGCGGAAAAAGTGTTGAAAAGCAAGGCCGAGACGCTTCACCACTTGCTGTAGGACCTGGGAGTGAACCTATTTAAAAGCAGGGATTTCCTTTTTCAATGAAGGAAGTTCGGTCGCTTGCTTATGATAGCTCAAGGAGAGACCACGTCTCCTGTAAGCGAAACGGCGTTGTTCCAGCATACTGTTGTATAGCCATCGACACATGCCTAGGCTCCACTCGACTTTTTCAGTATCCCTTCATAGATACCATCAGGTATCGGCTTGAAAAAACCCAGACCGATTGGTCTGGGCTTCTTTGTGCTGTCTCTATTAAAATCCGTCCACTCCGATTTCCCGCACCCGTTTTTTGTCCCGACACACTTCCACATGTTTGCGGAGAACATCCATCAACTGATCCGCATCAGGGACGGCTTCCATTAGGACATTGGGGGCGCTTTGATCCGAGGTGATGAGGAGAATGTTGCCTTTGGAAAAAATCCGATAAAGGAACGGCTTTTCCAGACTCATATCCCGCACCCGATACAGCTCCACCACTTCCGTCCGTTTAGACAAGATCCCTTCCGTAATCCGGAGCCGCTCGGTCGTCAACTGATAACGGGTGGACTTCAGCTTGATCGCCGTCCAAATCGCGACAAAAATCGGCACTAGCAACCAACAGAATAACAGACACAAGAGATAAGTCCCCAACTTGGCCACATGGGACGTGGTCCCTTCCCACAGCGTTTCTTCCTTCATGCCGTTCGCTCCTTCCATGGCGCTTCTTACCATTTTCCACTGTATCATTTCCCGGGAAAACGTCAAGAGAAGCCTGTCTGAAAGGAAGGATGGAACCGTCCCGTTACCCAACCCCTTCACTTTATACCCGTCGTCGAAATTCCTTTGATGAAATGACGTTGAAACAAGATAAATACAATAATCACGGGCACGGTCATAAACATGGCGCCGGCGAGAATGCTGTTCCAGAACGCGTCATACTCGCCGTACAACGTGTTGAGGCCGACGGGCAAGGTATACATATCATCGGTGCTGGCCAACAGGTTGGGCCACATAAAGCTGTTCCAGTTTCCCATAAAGATGAAGATGGTCTGGGCTGCCAGCGCAGGTTTGGCCAGGGGCATCACAATCCGCCAAAACGTCCCCCAACGGCTGAGACCGTCGAGAAAGGCCGCCTCTTCCAGCTCCCGTGGGACCGACAGGAAAAACTGACGCATGAGAAAGATCCCGAAGCTCTGCACCAAAAACGGTACCGTCAGCCCGGCATAGGAATTGATCCAATCCAGATTGGACAAGAGGATGTACATCGGAACCAGGATCACCTGGCCCGGCACCATCATCACCGCCAGAATGGTGACAAACAACACCGTCCGGCCGGGAAAATCGATCCGTGCCAGGGCGTACCCCGCCATCGAATTAAAAACGAGGTTGCCGACCGTGACAATTACCGCCACTACGATACTGTTTAAGAACCAACGGGCAAAGGGATATTGATCGCTCAAAATGATGTGGACATAGTTGGCGATGGTGAGATCCGATAACGGTACCCACAACCGGTTGATGTCCGGCGTCGTTTTGAAAGTGGTGTAGATGGACCACAGGAAGGGGCCCAGTGTGAGGCAAGCATATCCCACCACCACGATGTAGAATAAAATCCGCAATAGGCGGTTCCACATGGGGGAACCCCTCCTTTACATCCGTGTCTCTTCACCGAAAAATCTGCGCTGAACCAGAGTGAGGACGAGTATGACGGCAAACAGGAAAAAGGCGATCGCCGATGCGTAACCCATTTCAAAATCCTTAAATGCTACATTGTACAGGTACAACACCACCGTCAAAGTGGAATCCAACGGTCCGCCTTCTCCCTTGGAGATGACGTACATCTGATCAAACACCTGGAAGGTGCCGATGATCGACATCACCACGATAAAGAAGGTGGTCGGCTTTAAGAGCGGCAGTGTAATGTGCCAAAACTGCCGGAACGGACCCGCCCCGTCCACCTCCGCCGCTTCATAGAGGTCGGATGGAATATCCTGCAGACCGGCCAGGTAAATCACCATGAATTGGCCCACCGTAGTCCACACGGCCATCAACATGATCGAAGGCAACGCAAAATCGATATCCAGCATCCAACTGCGCCCCTCCACCCCGAAGAAAGACAGAAGCGCGTTCACCAGCCCATCCCGTTTGAATAAAAACAGGAACATGACAGATACGGCGACGGTAGAGGTGACCGTAGGCAGGAAATAAGCGACCCGGAAAAAGGTCTTCCCCCGGATGCGGCTGTTGACGATCAAGGCCAGCAGCAAGGCGATGCTCACTTGAACCGGCACCACTCCCAGGGAATAAAAAGAGGTGTTCTTCAATGCCGTATGAAAGCGTTCATCTTGCAACAAGCGCATGTAGTTATCCCATCCGACAAATTGGGACAAGTCGGGGTTGAGAAATGTAAACTGCTGAAAGCTGAGATAAAAGGCGTAAAGGATCGGACCGATTAAGAAGACAGACAGGGAAGCGATCACCGGCAAGGTGAACAGATAGCCCATGACGGGATCACTGGTCCACCTTGTTTTCTTTCCCGGCGATGGCGGCTGCATCCGGGACAGGGGAGCCGGTTGCGGTTTTCTGGGGTGGTCCATGTCCATATACCGAGCCTCCTTTCAAGGGCGGAAGGGAGCACGGCGGCTCCCTCCCTTATCTTTCGGTCATTCCACCCGTTCCTGTGCCTTCTTAAGGGCATTTTCCACGGATTTTTCCTGTTTCAGCACCACCGATTCCGCCGCTTTGCTGGCCTCGTCGGCAAACTTATTGCCGTAATCGCCGTATTGAAAGGGCTCTGCATACGCGGCCCCTTTCACAAACGCTTCCCGTTCCGGATACTCTTCGATAAACTTTTCGCCCATCGATTTACGGGAAGGCAGGGCCAGTCCGCTGTCCACCACGTATGTCTGCCCTTCGTCACTGGTGAGGAATTCAATCAGTTGAAAAGCGGCCTCTTTGTTTTTACTGTTTTTCGACATCACGTACGCCACCGTGAAGGCCAGGTTGGAGTTTTCCATCCCTTCCTCCTTGACGGGAAGTTCGACGATGCCGTATTCCAGGTCCGGCGCTTTTTCCTTCAGGAAGGGGATCATCCAGCCCCCTTCATACACCATCGCTGCTTTTTCTTCGGCGAAGGCGTCACCGGCCCACTCCACCCCCAGATCATTCGGGACACCGGTGGACTGATCTTCCAGGAAGAGAGAGGTGAAGAACGTTAATGCCTCCACGTTTTCTTTCCGATCCAGTGTCGCCTTCCCGTCTTCATCCAGCACGGCTCCGCCGTTCTGGTAGACAAACGGTTGATAGCGGGCCAGCTCGGGGTTAATGGCAAATCCTTTCCTTCCGTCTTTGGTCAGCTTTTTGGCCGCATCCCGCAACTCTTCCCAGGTGGTGGGAGGCTCCAATCCTTCTTTTTCAAACATCTGTTTATTGTAGAAGAGGGCCAGGGTGTTGTAATCCTTGGGCAAACCGTAAATCGAATCGTTCTTGGTGTAAGCTTCGATCAACGCATCTTCAAAATCGGAAGGATCCAGGCCGCTTGCTTGGATGTATTCGTCCAGCGGCTCCAACACGTCCAGGTTGACCAAATCCGGCGCCGGCATACTGTCGAGATAAAACACATCGGGCTCCCGTTTGGCGCCGATCAAGGTTTGCATCTCTTTCAGATAATCGTCGGTGATGGCTTGGATGCGGACTTGAATGCCCGGGTTCTTCTCTTCAAACGCTTGGATCTGCTCCTCCAGGATCTTTCGTTCCGCCGGACTGGACAACTGTGCGCCGATGCGGATCTCATCGCTCCCTCCATCGGCACCGGAACCGCCTCCGCATGCGGACATCAGCAATGACAGGATGGAGACAACCGCCAGTAAATAAACCAACCGTGTACGCCTCATGGAACTCATCCTCTCTTATATATGGGTATCCCTCTCTTTTGAGAGAGCGGGATTCTGAGGTTTTTAGGGCGCGTCTGAACAATCCGTAGCACGAGCCCCGGGTCGGTATGGCTGTCTTCGTTTCGTTGCAAAAAGCGCAAAGGCTCTCCGCCAGCCATACCGACCCTCCCTTTTACTTACCGAAGATAGAATTACCAGACAGGCCCTAACCCATTTCCACCGGCCATCCGGTCGTGTTTCGTTCCACCTGGGCATGGACGACACCGTGAGAGCGGACCAGACGAAGATCGATGTGTCCGGATCCCACTCGCAGGTTTCTGACGTGCAGCCATGACAGATCGGGAGGAAGGGACGGCCGAAGCTCGATTCGACCCCGTTCGGGATCCGGGTTCAACCCGGTCATCACCTGCAGCAGGACGAAAGCCGTTCCCGCCGCCCATGCTTGGGGTGAACACGCCACCGGATACGGGACGGGCTCCCCTTCTTCGCGGCCGTATCCGCAAAAGAGTTCCGGCAGCCGATGTCCCTCAAATTGCGCCGCCGTATCGATCAATCCTTGCATCAGCGTTTCCGCTTCGCGATCAAAGCCGGATTCCTTTAAACCCAGCAGGATGAGAGAATTGTCATGGGGCCAGACAGACCCGTTATGGTAACTCATCGGGTTATAGGAACGGGCTTTTCGGCTCATGGTGCGGATCCCCCATCCGGAGAAAAGGTCCGGAGCAAGAAGCCGACGGGCTACCGAGGCCGCCTGCTCCTCACCCAGGATGCCACCGATCAGGCAATGTCCGGGGTTGGACGTGACGGACCCTACTTGGCGGTCCTCTTTGTCCAGCGCCAAAGCCGGAAACGATTCATCCGCCATCCAAAAGTCACGCTGAAAGCGCTCCTGAAGCGCATCAGACTGTTGAATCAGCCTATCCGCCCAGTCATCCTCCCCCAGCCGGCGGAAAAGAGACGACCAGATCCGCTGTGCCTGGTATACGTATCCCTGCACCTCAACCAGTGCGATCGGCGCTTCCGCCAAGGTGTGATCGCGGTGGACAACGGAATCGGCGGAATCCTTCCAGCCCTGGTTTCCGATTCCCTTTTCCGATTTGCGCTGGTAAACCGTGTAACCCCGTCCGTCGGGATCGCCGTACTCCTCGATCCAGCGAAACGCTTTTTTGGCGGCGTCCGCGTATTCCTGCACAAACGCCTCATCCCCGGTCCACCGGTAGACCTCCCCGATCAGAAGCAGGAAGAGGGGAGTGGCGTCCACCGTGCCGTAGTAGGGGGTGAAAGGAATCTGACCGGTTGCGGCCAACTCGCCATAGCGGATTTCGTGGAGGATCTTTCCCGGTTCCTCATCCCGCCACCCATCCACCTTTTCTCCCTGGTGGCGGGCCATCGTGCGGATGGTGGCCTTAGCCCACTCCGGCTGCACCGCCACACTCTGCCAAGCCGCGATCAGACTGTCCCGGCCAAAGGGGACGGCATACCAGGGAAGCCCGGCCACCGGGAAGGGACCATCCCCTACATCCGTAAGAAGCATCCGCATGTCCGCCAACCCGCGCCGGTACATCTCATTAAAGTCAGAACTATCCGAATCTACTTGCGGATATTGGCGAATCCATTCTTCCTCTGCCTGGCGCACCGTGTGGAAGGTGCCTTCCGGCGGGACGACTTTCATCGTTTTCTCGCCCGCGGCCGGCACGTAGGTCAGCTTCACCTCCTGCTCCTCACCAGGTGCAAGGGAGAGAGGAATCATCAACCTCCCGTCTTCCCAGGACCGACCCGCCGGTTCCGCCTTCACTTCCAGGGACCGGGTGACGTCATCGGCTCCATGATAGGAGAAACGAAGACCTGCGCCGGTCCTTTGAACCGACTGCTTCTCACCCACTTTCCCATCCTGGTAGCCGCGCACGATAAACATGTCGGCAAAGTCAGCATCCATCCGCACGATCAAGTGGGTCTCCAACGGGTTGCGATCCAGATTGGCAAAGCGGAATTGTTCTACCAACACCCCGTCATGGAGCCAGCATTGCCGCTCAATCTCCAAGGACTCACGCCAAAAAGAGACCGTCCCTTCCTGCTCCACGCTTTGGTTGGTGTATCGGTACACACTATGGGCACCGTCGGCTTTGGCGTGGAGAGGGATGATTCCCACCCCGTCCAACTCCCACTCCAACTTGCTTAAAAAACGGGTATCCCGGTAATACAAACCCAGTCCCTGCTGGTTGTTCTCGGGTAAATGGCCCCAGTCGTCGCTGTAAAAAAAGTGATTGCCTTCTTTGATGACTTGTGTCAAGCGGATTCCCTCCACATTCTCCGAAAACGTTCACGGAAACGTTTTCGGTCAGATCGAAAAAAATTAAGTACTTTCCCGAATCAACAATTCCGGCTCCAACACCACCGATTTTCCTTGTTCCCCTTCCAGCATGCCGACAATCACATCCACGGCCTGTGTGCCAAACCGATACCGCGGCTGGTGAACCGTGCTGAGCATCGGTGTCACATAATGAGCCAGATCAATGTCGTCAAATCCGATCACACTCACATCCTGCGGCACTTTTTTTCCCATTCCTTCCAGTTCCCTCATCGCCCCGACCGCCATTAAATCGCTGGCACAGAAAAAAGCGGTCAGATCGGGATCTTTCTCCAACAAGTGACACACACCCTCCCGGCCGGAAGCATCATCAAAATCTCCGTAAAACACCCACTCCCCCTTCAATCCGGCTTCCTCCATCGCATGTTGGTAACCCAGCAAGCGCTCTTCACTGACGAAGGCTTCGCGATGACCGTTGATAAAGCCGATGCGGCGGTGGCCGGAACGGATCAAATACTCCACGGCCTGCTGCGCCCCTTTGCGGTTGTCCAAGGTGATGTGACTGCATGTTTTCCCCAGCAGCGGCACATCGATCAGTACACAGGGAATGGCGGAGTCCAACACCTCCTGGAGGTATGGATCCTTGGTCCGGACTCCCGACAGGATCACACCGTCCAATTGACGACGATGACACAGTTCCATATAGGGAACCATGTGCTGCTCGTCAGGACTGGTAGTGGCCAGGATCAGATCATAACCCAAAGCCATCGCGCGATCATTCACGCCGGAGATGACATCGAACAAGAAATGATGGCCGGTGCGCGACCGTGTCATCTCAGAGATGATGAGACCGATGGTTTTGGATTGTTTCATCACCAGGCTGCGGGCGATCCCGCTGGGTCGATAATTCATCTCTTCGGCGATTTGGAGCACCCGTTTTCGGGTTTCAGGGTGGATATCCCGATAGCCGTTCATGGCACGGGACACCGTCGTGATGGACA
This sequence comes from Desmospora profundinema, assembly GCF_031454155.1. Classification (GTDB taxonomy): domain Bacteria; phylum Bacillota; class Bacilli; order Thermoactinomycetales; family DSM-45169; genus Desmospora; species Desmospora profundinema. The sequence goes on along the minus strand of NZ_JAVDQG010000008.1, from coordinate 8,935 downwards.
CCCCTGCCTGTTTGGCGATGTCCTTGATGGTAACGGTCATGCGCGAACCTCCCGAAAACGTTTTCAGAACCATACTACCCAAAGAAACAAAAGGTTGTCAATAAGAAAACGCTTTCTTTCAAAAAAAGAGCCAACCGAGACATTTCCTGCAGAGAAGGGCATTTGCAAAAAAATGCAATCAATCTATTTCTATTTGAGAGATCCCTGATATATAATAATGTTAGCTGATGAAACCGCTTGCATTATTTACATAGAGCCATTTTTGCGCATTTTACAACCTTTTAAATGGAAGCGCTTTCTCCCCTTTTCCCTATCCATATCACCCACGGACCTCATCAGCTCCATCTGATTTAAAGGAGGAACCGTTCATGTTTCACTGGAAACGCCTCTCCCTGACCGCCCTCGCCGCCCTGCTGGTCTTGACCCTGCTCATCCCCCTCCAGGCGGAACAACCGGCCGAAGCTCATCACACGGGGACCAACGGCACGATGTTTCAGTACTTTGAATGGCACTTGGTCAATGACGGAAACCACTGGAATCGCCTGGGTCAAGATGCTGCTTCGCTCAAACAAAAGGGCATCACCGCCGTCTGGATCCCTCCCGCCTACAAGGCGATGCGGCAGGACGATGTGGGCTACGCCACCTATGATTTATATGATCTGGGGGAATTCAACCAGAAAGGCACCGTCCGTACCAAGTACGGAACCAAGGGAGAGCTGCTGTCCGCCATCGGTCAGCTGCGCGGCCAGGGTATCCAGGTGTATGGCGACGTGGTCCTGAATCACAAGCTGGGGGCTGACGCTACCGAAACGGTAATGGCCGTGGAAGTAAACCCGTCTAACCGCAACCAGGAAATCTCCGGTGACACCCGTATCCAGGCGTGGACTCGGTTTGATTTTCCCGGCCGGGGAAACACCTATTCCGATTTCAAATGGCGTTGGTACCACTTTGACGGAGTGGATTGGGATCAGTCCCGTCAGCGGAACGCCATCTACAAATTCCGAGATGAAAAGAGATGGGATTGGGAGGTGGACACCGAGAACGGCAACTACGACTATCTGCTGGGAGCCGATGTGGACATGGAACATCCCGAAGTGCGGCGGGAACTGAAAAATTGGGGAACCTGGTTCGTCAACACCGCCCCATTGGACGGATTCCGTCTGGATGCCGTCAAGCACATCCAGTTTTCCTATCTGGGCGAATGGCTGCGGGATGTGCGCTCCTCCACCGGCAAAGAGTTGTTTGCGGTGGGCGAGTATTGGAAAAACGATCGGGGCGCACTCGAAAACTACCTGAACAAAACAGGCTGGTCGATGTCCCTGTTTGACGTGCCCCTTCATTATAACCTCTATGAAGCTTCCAAGGCCGGCGGTCATTATGATATGCGCCGGATCTTAGACGGCACCCTGGTCCAGACTCATCCCATTCATGCCGTCACCTTCGTCGATAACCATGACACCCAACCGGGAGAATCGTTGGAATCCACCGTGCAGGAGTGGTTTAAGCCCCATGCCTACGCCCTTATCCTCACCCGGGAGTCTGGTTATCCCAGTGTGTTCTACGGGGATTATTACGGCACGCGCGACGGCGGGATCCCGGCGATGAGAGGAGCCATCGACCCCTTGTTGGAAGCACGGAAAACCTATGCCTACGGCAAACAGCACGATTACCTGGACCATCCCGACATCATCGGATGGACCCGGGAGGGGGGTGCCGATCATCCCAAATCCGGATTGGCCACCATCATGAGCGACGGTACAGGCGGTTCCAAGTGGATGTATGTGGGTCGTTCCCGCGCCGGTCAAACCTGGGTGGATCTGACCCGCAACCGCTCCAACCGAGTTACGATCAATGCCGACGGCTGGGGCGAGTTTCCCGTTAACAGCGGATCGGTTTCCGTCTATATCCAAGAGTGATCAACCAAAAAACAGCTGCCGATATACCAATCCGGCAGCTGTTTTTTGATGAAAGAAATATCATGCCTCTTGATGAAGATATCACTTGTTGACCAGAATCTTCCCCACCGGCTCCGACCAAGAGAAAGGCTCCCGCTCCAGTCCCTCTTTCAGCCGAAGGCGAAAGCGATCCCACCGGACCTTCCCTTCCCATTCCCCAGGCGGAAAAAAGGCCACCTCCTGGGTCTCCGGAGAAGGAGAAGGCTGGCCGGAGATGACACGGGCACGAAAGCCGATGGCCACATTGCCCACTTCCAGGTTTTGATACACCCCGGAAACCCCTGCCACCTCCACTTCCAAACCGGTCTCTTCCCGGATCTCCCGCTTCACAGCTACATCCAAAGCTTCCCCTTCCTCCACTTGCCCACCCGGCGGTTCCCAGGTTTCCCCCCGCCAGAAGGTGCGTACCAGCAGCAGTTCACCCTGATCATTGGTGACCACTCCAAACACGGAAATGATGTGGCGGGGAACCCCTCCCCGCAAGGGCGTAAGGGACTCGTGTCTCAATTGCATCCCTTTTTCCCGTAGCCATTCCGCCCGGGTCTGCTTCCGCTCTTCCATAAACCGCCTGAGCGCCCGCCATTCCCCCTGACGCCAGGTTTCATCATCAGGGTATTGCCACCACTCCACCACTTCCCCGCGATTGCGGCTCAGCCATCTCCCCACACACCGTCCGCCAAACCGGGTGTACAGGGGCACCCACACCCGCTGTAACTCCCGGTCACAGACGGCTACTGCCCCGGTGGGCAATCGATAGGTCCGCCGGATGCCGATCATGTGATTTCCCCCCTTTTTTCCTCTCCGATGGAGGAACACTCCTCTTCATTATGGAAGAACGTTACCGTCGAGCCAAGGGGGGAGTTCCTCCTCTTCTTTACGCATTTAGATGAAGGAGATTGGCTTGGGGGTAAAGAGGAAACCAATCGTCAACCGGTCACCAGGGGTCTAAGAAAAGGAGTGACACCATGAAGAAAAAAGAGCGTCCACCCGTCGCACTGATCACGGGTTCTTCCAGCGGCATCGGCTTTTACACCGCTCTCTCGTTGGCCCGCTCCCATTTTCATGTGATCGCCACCATGCGGGAACCGGACAGAGGACGAGCCCTGACCGAAGAAGCCAAAAGCTTGGGCCTGTTGGAACGCCTGGAAGTGAAGGCTTTGGATGTACGAGACGAAGAACGAATTCGGTCGGTCGTCGATGGTACAGCAGAGGAACACGGACAGATCGATATCTTGGTCAACAACGCCGGCTATGCAGTGTTTGGACCCGTAGAGGAAACCCCGCTGACCAGTTGGCGGGACCTGTTCGAGACCAACCTTTTCGGAACGGTCTCCATGGTACAAGCCGTCCTCCCCCATATGCGCAAGCGGCGAATGGGGAAAATCATCAACATCAGCAGCGGTGCCGGGCTGATCGGCTTTCCGCACATCGGAGCATACAGCGCCACCAAGTTTGCCATGGAAGGATACAGTGAATCCCTCCGGCTGGAACTGTTGTCCTTCAACATTTTTGTCAGTCTGGTGGAACCCGGATTCTACCGCACCGGCATCGCCAAGAGACGCGTGGTCCACCGGAAAGACGACTCTCCCTACCGCTCCATGCTTTACCCCTACCAATCCTATCTGGATCGACTGGAAGCCAAAGCCGGGGACCCGCGGAACGTGGCCGAGACCATCCGCCGGATCGCCCGCTCCAGCCGTCCCCGCCTGCGCTATGCCTTGGGACGGAATGTCAAAACACTGGCCGGATTGAAACGTTTGCCCTGGGGGTGGGTAGAGGCGGGAATCCGATCCCTGATCAAAAAGTGATCGACCAGAAAGGAAGGAGTCACCCTCATGGAGCCAGACGAATCCATCCGTTTCCGTCCGACCCAAGAATCTGATTTACCCTGGGTCCTGGAGGCGGAAAAAAACGAAGAAAACGCCCCAACCATCATCTGCTGGACCCACGAGCAACACCAACATACGTTGAATGATCCGGACAAACGGCACTGGATCGTGGAAGAACGCCACGCGGGATCCATGGTAGGGTTCCTCATACTGGCCGGCTTGGACAGCCCCCATGAAAGCATCGAACTGTTGCGATCGTCATCACAAGTAAGCAGAACGGTTATGGCAAACGCGCCCTTCGTCAGATTCAGCGTGATGTGTTTGAAGAACAGAAGGCCCACCGATTATGGCTGGATGTAAAAGAACACAACCAACGCACCCGCCATGTCTATCAATCCCTCGACTTCGTCGAGGAAGGGGTGCTGCGTGAATGCTGGAAAAACGGTAACCAGCGGGAGTCGCTGGTGTTGATGTCCCAGTTGCGGCCGGAGTATCTGGCAAACAAAGCAGAGGAGATCCCGGCCCCTTTGAAACCGAAACGTTGACTCTATTTCGGAACCGGAAGGGAGTACGCAAAAAACCCCTTGTGAAAAAGGGGTTTTTTGCTTGGTATCTTTGACTATGCAGAAGGCGGATTTAGCGTAGCGGTGCCCACTATACACAATGAAACCAGCCTACGTCGAGGCCGGTAAATCTTTGTTTTCGCTTTTGATTCCCGAACGACGGGATCAAAAGGAACGACGCAACCAACGTCCGGGACGTCCTCTCTTTTGATCGTGATGTTTATGCAAAGAGAAATGTGATGGAACGGTGTATCACAGGGAGATGGATGTTGGCGAACAGGGCGAACGGCACCCATCTGCTCACGGCACTGTTCCAAGAGCGGAATGATCTGCTAACTAAATAATTGGGAGTGCCGTGCTCCGTATCTCGTCAATCGTAATACCCACGATTCTTGCCTCTTTGAAACGTGGCGATAAACCAACTGTTACCGAATTCGTCTTTCACACCTGCGCTTCTTTCCCCATATGGCATATCTGCCGGCTCATACAATGAGGTAGCCCCCGCCTTTAATGCACGTCTGTAACATTCATCCGTATCTCTGACAAAGACATGTAAGCCATTTTGATGGCTGGACGATGCTTCATTTGCATCGAAGACTTCAATGATCCCATGACCGATCCGTATCTCAGCATGACCGATCCTTCCTGTTTCATCAATTGAACGGTTCAGCGTTTCCGCATCAAATACCTCGCACAAAAAAGCGATCAACCGAGTTGCACCATTCACAATGAGGGCCGGCGTCACAGAAGCATAACCCTGAGGAGTCCATTCATTCTCCATTTTTTCTCTCCTCCTTGTAGACATCTATCTCCATGGTACACTATAAAAAAATGTATTGTAAATATTTCTCACTTGAACATAAAAGCACTATCCTATGCGTACCGCACGAAATTACTCTGGCTAGGGCGTGTCTGAACAATCCGTAGCGCGAGATCTCAGGGCGGTATGGCTGTCTTCGTTTCGTTGCAAAAAGCGCATAGCGAGACCAAGGAACAATAGTGACCCGGGCGAGACTTGTGCTCTGTGAGTGCAAAGGCGAACCAAAAGCCATACCCGCCCCCCTTCTACTCACGGAAAATTAAATTACCAGACAGGATCTAATCACCTCTGCTATTACAAAAAAACGCCGTTTTGCCGAAGGGTAAACTCTGACAAAACGACGGATTATCGCGTTCTACAAAAGTGCTTTTTTCTTAAATGAAATCCTTGTCATATTGATCAATCCATATTCCCTTTTGCAAGTGGTAAGCCTTTAATGCATCGTGTTCATGAAGGATCGTTGTGATAGGAAAGTTTGCTCCTCCATGTTCCATAAAAAGCGCACGGAACCATTCGAAGAGATATTCCTTTGAATACTGATCTAACTCAAAGATTAGATCGAAATCATTCTCGTACTTTAGGCTATTGAAAGTTAAATACCCAAAATCTAAATCACTAAACTCGGTACTTTCTAAGAGTTCACCATGCGCATTTTCCTCTAATTCTTCACCATTATCATTGTATATTTTTGGATAAAAGCCGAATGTTCCTGAGTGGCCTTCGAACTCTAATTTCAGATACTTTGTTTCCGGATGAAATGGATACTGAAACATTCGTTTTATTTCGTTAACCGTACTTTTCATTTCAGCATCAATGTTGTTTCTGATAGACCTCTTATGACATTCCGTTATCACCTTTCTCTTACCTCCCAACATTGCCTCCCCAAATCGGACGGCCACCAGTATGTGTGTTTTTCGTATGCACCTTATGTTGCACTATACTGACCCCGTAAGACCCCAGACACATGTTAAGTTAGAACAAAGGGGATGAAAGGGGTCGTTTTTATGGGACGGAGAAAGTGGAGTGCGGAAAAGAAGATGGAAATTGTGTTGGAAGGGATGGCTCCAGAGGCAAATATATCAGAGGTATGCCGACGGCATCACATCGCTCAACCCCAATACTATCGGTGGCGGGAAGCCTTTTTAGAAGGGGGACGTTCGGCTCTTCGTACGACTCCTTCCCAGCGAGAAAAGCAACTGGAAGAAGAGTTGAAGGAGGCCAAATCGTTGCTGGGAGAAAAAGAAATGCAGATTGAGATCTTGCGAAAAAAGGCCGATTGGGGCCGGAGGTAAGCACACGAGAGCTGGTGCAGACACTGGCTCACGAAGGGTATTCGGTCCCCACGATTACCTCAGCCCTTCGTTTAAATCGAACCTATGGATATGCCCTTCTGAAAAAAACTTCATCTTCCAAGTCGAGGCCAAGTGATACCCGGTTGCGTGAAGCCATTCGTACGTTATGTGGACGATTTCCCACCTATGGATATCGCCGAATCCGAGTCTGGTTAAAAAAAGAGTACGGTTACCAGGTAAACCACAAACGGATTCTTCGGTTGATGAAAGAGATGGGGCTGACGGTGTGTTCCCTTCGATATCAAGCCAAACGGAAAAAACGTCGAGGATCGATATCGGTTCAGCGCTCCAACGAGCATCTTCAAGTGGATATGACGAAGATTTGGTGTGGAAAAGACGGCTGGGGGTATTTGTTTGCCGTTATTGATGAGTATGACAAAGAGATCGTGGATTACTCTTTTTCCCGTTTTTGTCGCACCACGGAGTTGTTGCAAGCGGTGAATCAAGCGCTTCATACTCGCTTTCCTGACGGTGTGTATGGACAAGGGTTGACGATTCGAAGTGATAACGGCTGCCAAATGACCAGTCGTCGGTTCGTCCAAGCGATGAAAGCAGCTGGGATTCGGCACGAACGTATGGGATACAACAACCATGATGGGGATGCCTATATCGAACGCTGGTTTCGAACGTTGAAAGAAGAAAGTGTCTGGTTACAGGAGTATGACTCCTTTGCCCAAGCCCAGCAAGATCTGGACGACTTTATTGCTTTTTACAACCACGAAAGACCACATTCTGCCTTACGTTATCGCTCACCTGTAGGATTTCGCCAATCTCTTACTTCAACTGCGGCTTAATTGTCTGGACTTATGGGGGGCATTACGCTAGTCCTCATCTGTATACTATTTGTCCAAGAATCCTTGCAATGTCTGACTGATATACAATGATTTTTTAATACCATTACCTTCAAGGACTTCTGAAAGATCATCATCCCTCCGTCTTAAAAAACTTCTGATGTCTCCTTACTATCTTTTGGATAAAAAAGCAGAATCCATTTAATGTTGTATCAAAAGCAAATGGAACAACTACACCATATGCTTTATACTCTTCTCTCCCTCTAAAAAACGTATCCATTCCTTCTAAAAAATGGCCTGGTCCATAAAATTCATCTATACTATATGGTACACCTTCAACATCAACCCAGGCTACATCTTCTGGATCCTCATATTGTTTAAACCACTCAACAAAGTCCTGTGGTAACGTAACTCCCAATTGATCTTCAAGTTCAAAGAGGTTGATCAAATTTTACCCATTTCACAGTAAACCCCCTATCTTTCTTTTTGACTACCCCATATTTCACACCAAACAGTATGCCTTACTGGTCCATATCGTTGAATTATTAAGTATCAAATAAAATCCCCCGAAACGGGGGCAAAAGTATGAGCAACATCACAAATCGACTTTTTCGGAATCCCATACCTCTATAAATTCATATCCAACCAACGAACTTGACGTTACTCTTTCTTTGAACTCGTCTGAAACAAAAGCTTCAGATTGAACCCGGTCATCCAAATAAATTTTAAACATATGTTGACCAATAATTTTCTCTTGTAAAAAAGAGCACTTTTTAAACCCAGCTCTAAGTCCTGATTTCATCACTTTAACTATTGAATTATTGTAATCAATAGCATCAACTGCATTTAACACATGAATTGCAAAGTATTTATGTTCCGGATGGTTTAATGGTAATGCTTCAACTTTATCTTCAATTAAGTCATAGACAACATTTAATGCTTCTTCTGAGAAAACAGGGGCACTTCCTTTGCCCCAAAAATGAGGAAAATCGCTTTTATACCCTTCACCCCCTTCAGTTAGAGTATAAACCTCTACATTCCCCCATACATCTTTTATCGAATTGGGTTTCTTGATGTTCCTGAAATATTTGTCATAATCATGATCAAAATTGACTAGTTGAAGACTTTCAAACCCCACATCTAGTTTGCTTTGTAGTAACCAAACTTTCATGGATAACACCTCTGACAGTTGTTAATTTAGTTGCAAAGAACCGTCTAGAAGTTCCTTTCTTATCTGATTTAGTTCATCAATTATATCTTCACGTGTACCACCCTCTTCTTGTAATTTATCTAATCTATTATTAACTTTCCTCACATAACTTTCCTCACATAACTTTCCCCATGATTCCCTCTGTGCAACGCTTCATCTCCTACATATTTACTTCCCTTGTATGGCAGAAATACACCATTTACCGCCGATTCAGTTTCTATTCCATATTCTCTTAATATCCTTTGAGCCGGTACTGCTCTAGGGTCATCCCAGGGAACAATATGATGAGCCGCATTGGGATAAGGAGGACACCAGCAGCTTTTAGAACCTATTTCAAAAATATTTCGATAGATGTTAAGATGTGAATATGATGAGTACACGACATGACTTAACGCCAGAACAGTGGGACCGGATC